>DAOUYK010000161.1 GCA_030666145.1 Mycolicibacterium sp.
CCCGCGTGGTCAGCAAGCTCATCGGGCGCGGCTCGTTGCAGCAAAAGATCGTCAGACAGGTCCCACAGACGTTCGCTGACCTAGGCCCGACGTACGTGAAGTTCGGCCAGATCATCGCTTCCAGCCCGGGCGCTTTCGGAGAACCGTTGAGCCGGGAGTTTCGCAGCCTGCTCGACCGCGTGCCACCGGCCGACTTAGACGCAATGCACAAACTGTTCCGGGAGGAACTCGGCGACGAACCGGCGAACCTGTTCAAGTCATTCGACGAGACGCCCTTCGCCTCGGCATCTATCGCGCAGGTACACTACGCCACGCTGCATTCCGGCGAGGAGGTCGTGGTGAAGATCCAGCGGCCGGGGATCCGTCGCCGGGTGGCAGCGGATCTGCAGATCCTCAAACGGGGCGCCCGGCTGGTCGAGGTGGCCAAACTCGGCCAACGCCTGTCGGCCCAAGACGTCGTCGCCGACTTCGCCGACAACCTCGCCGAGGAATTGGACTTCCGGTTGGAAGCTCAGTCGATGGACGCCTGGGTCGCCCATATGCACGCGTCCCCGCTAGGAAAGAACATCCGGGTGCCCCAGGTGTACTGGAATCTGACCAGCGAGCGAGTGCTAACCATGGAGCGGGTCACCGGCGTGCGCATCGACGACGCCGCCACGATCCGCGAGAAGGGCTTCGACGGCACCGAACTGGTCAAGGCTCTGCTGTTCAGTCTCTTCGAGGGTGGGCTGCGCCACGGCCTGTTCCACGGCGATCTGCATGCGGGAAACCTGTACGTCGACGACGACGGAAAGATCGTGTTCTTCGACTTCGGCATCATGGGCCGCATCGACCCGCGCACACGCTGGCTACTTCGCGAGCTGGTCCACGCCCTACTAGTCAAGAAGGATCACGCAACGGCAGGCAAGATCGTCGTGATGATGGGCGCAGTGGGCACCGTCAAACCCGAGGCGCAGGCGGCCAAGGATCTGGAGAAGTTCGCCACGCCGCTGACCATGACGTCGCTCGGTGATCTGAGCTACGCCGAGATTGGCAAGCAACTCTCGACGCTGGCCGACGCCTACGACGTCAAGCTGCCCCGCGAGTTGGTCCTCATCGGCAAGCAGTTCCTCTACGTCGAGCGCTACATGAAACTGCTCGCTCCGCGATGGCAGATGATGAGCGATCCGCAGCTTACCGGCTACTTCGCGAACTTCATGGTCGAGATCAGTCGCGAACATTCCACCGACGGAGTCGAGGCCTGAGGGTGATTATCCGTACGGGCACAGCCAGGTCCGGAGATCCGGACAATCCGGTCGACATCTACTACGAGGACATGGGCGACCCGAACGACCCCGCAGTGCTGCTGATCATGGGCCTGGGTGCGCAATTATTGCTGTGGCGCAAGGGGTTCTGTGAACATCTCATCGACCAGGGTCTGCGGGTCATCCGCTTTGATAATCGCGACGTCGGATTGTCCACGAAACTGCCCGGCCAACATTCGGGGGCAGCACTACTGCCGCGGATGGCGCGGTCCTTCATCGGCCTGCCCAGCCCCGCGGCGTACACCTTGGAGGATATGGCCGACGATGCCGCCGCGCTGCTCGACCACCTCGAGATCGACCAGGCAAACGTCGTCGGCGGCTCGATGGGCGGCATGATCGCCCAGATTTTTGCCGCGAGGCACCAGGTACGTACCAAGGCACTGGGCGTGATCTTCTCCAGCAACAACCAGCCGGTGTTGCCGCCGCCGGGGCCGCGCCAACTCGCGGCCATCCTCAAACGCCCCATCGACACCACGCGCGAGGCCATCATCGAGAACGCGGTGCGCGTCAACAAGATAATCGGCAGCCCGGCCTACCCGGCGCCCGAGGTCCGCGTCCGCGCCGACGCAATCGAAGGATACGACCGCTCTTATTACCCGGCCGGGATCGCCAGACACTTTGCAGCGATCCTCGGTAGCGGCAGCCTACGGCGGTACAACCGGCAGATCACAGCGCCCACCGTGGTCATCCACGGCAGGGCGGACAAGCTGATGCGACCGATGGGTGGGCGCGCGGTAGCTCGCGCGATCAATGGTGCAAGGCTGGTGCTCTTTGACGGCATGGGCCACGAGCTTCCCGAACCGCTGTGGGAGGCCATCGTCAGCGAACTGAAGACTACATTCATGGAGGCATCCTGATTTGCGCAATAATTCGCACAGACACCCCAGTGGGGAATCCGGGTCTGCTACCTCGACCCCAACCAGTTCACGCTGGAAAGTAACCACAAGAAACGGAATCGCTGGGACGACCACCCAAACGCTAGGGTTGCCCCTTAATGCGAGTGTCGCAGAGTGTCCCGCCGCGAGTTCGGTACCGTCTGCCGATAGTCTGCCGATAGTCTGCAAGAAGAAGCAAGGAAACCATGTCTGATCAATCCACCGGCGCCTCGCGTCTGAGGCCTCACTTCGAGGACATCCAGGCTCACTACGACCTGTCGGATGACTTCTTCGGTTTGTTCCAGGATCCAACCCGCAAGTACAGCTGCGCATACTTCACCGGGCCGAACACCACGCTGTCCGAGGCGCAGCTGGCCAACGTTGACCAGCACCTCGACCGACTGGATCTCAAGCCCGGCATGACGCTGCTCGAGGTCGGCTGCGGCTGGGGCCTGACGCTGCGGCGTGCAATGGAGAAGTACGACGTCAACGTCATCGGTCTGACCCTGAGCAAAAACCAGCACGCCTACTGCAACCAGTTGCTGAGCGAACTCGACTCCGAGCGGACCTTCGATGTGCGATTGCAGGGATGGGAGCAGTTCCACAGTCCGGTCGACCGAATCGTGTCGATCGAGGCGTTCGAGCACTTCGGTAAGGAACGCTGGGACGCTTTCTTCAAGACCTGCTTCAAGATCCTGCCCGAAGAAGGCCGGATGACCGTCCAGAGCAGCGTCGGCTATCACCCCTACGATCTCGCAGAGCGGGGCAAAAAGCTCACCTTCGAGCTGGCCCGCTTCGTGAAGTTCATGATCACCGAGATCTTCCCCGGCGGGCGGGTTCCCACCACCCAGTTGATGGTGGAGCACGGCGAGAAGGCCGGCTTCTCGGTGCCTGAGACCCTGTCGCTGCGCAACCACTACATCAAAACGCTGGGCATCTGGTCGGGCCGGTTGGAAGCCGCCAAAGACGAGGCAATCGCGGCCACCGACGAGGAGAACTACTACCGCTATATGAAGTACCTGAACGGCTGTCAGTACTACTTCATCGACGAGAGCATCGACGTCAGCCTCATCACCTATCTCAAGAAGGGTGTCGCTGCCTGAGCCGTCGCAGCGGGCGACGTGCACGAAACGCCAGTTCCCGGTGCAACCCTCTCCTCGCACCCATCCTCAGAAGCGTGCCGATGTGGGGCCGGGCCCTTCTCACTCATCGCCCAATCGTCACTCAAGTGCGCGAAACCACAGAAAACCCATGTCGCTCGACTGAAGGAGTGTTTGCTAGCACAAATGACAAACTCTGCCCTGCAGCTCCCAACAGCGATGCGATCAGCACCTCACGGATGCAGAAAACGCAGGAGAAGACGGTGTGCACAAGACTGCCGCACACGACTATTGCAGATGCCTACACGAATACAGGTGGTAAGTGCTATGTTGCTGCGGGAGTGCTTCTCGGCCACCACATCGAGGTTAGATGGGGGACGCGGCATCGGTCTCCTGGCCCATGACGTCGAGCCACCACTTGTGGGGGGCGGTCGCATCAGCCGGGCCAGCTGTAAACGGTGACCGAGGAGCGCTCCCAAGAAGCCGCCGGACACGAAGAAACCCCGCACCGTGGGTGCGGGGTTTCTCACTATCCGGCTGGCGCCTACGCCTCAGAACCCGATGGTCGGCTCCGGCTGGCGCCTACGCCTCCGTGAAATCCCGGATGATGGCCGGGTCGACCGGGATCCCGGGTCCAGTAGTGGTGGAGACGACGATCTTCTTGAGGTAGCGCCCCTTGGACGACGACGGCTTGGCGCGCAGGATCTCGTCGAGCGCGGCGCCGTAATTCTCGGCTAGCGACTGCTCGCCGAACGACGCTTTGCCGATCACAAAATGCAGATTGGCCTGTTTGTCGATCCGGAAGTTGATCTTGCCGCCCTTGATATCTGATACGGCCTTGGCCACGTCCGGGGTGACCGTGCCGGTCTTGGGGTTCGGCATCAGACCACGCGGACCGAGGATGCGCGCAATGCGGCCGACCTTAGCCATCTGGTCCGGGGCGGCGATCGCGGCGTCGAACTCCAAAAACCCGCCCTGGATCTTCTCGATCAGGTCGTCGCTGCCGACGATGTCGGCGCCCGCGGCCTCGGCGGCTTCAGCCTTGTCGCCCACGGCGAACACTGCGACGCGGGCGGTCTTGCCGGTGCCATGGGGCAGATTCACCGTGCCACGCACCATCTGGTCTGCCTTACGCGGATCGACACCGAGCCGGATCGCAACCTCAACGGTGGCGTCCTGCTTCTTCGATGACGTCTCCTTAGCCAGCTTCGCGGCCTCCAAAGGCGTGTGCAGCCGGGCCTTATCGACCTTCTCGGATGCTTCGCGGTATGCCTTGCTGTTCCTGCTCATTTGCTTCTCCTGATCAGAGTTGTGGTTGGCGGGCCGTAGCTGGCCCTCCCACGGGTTGATGTATTCAGACTGCGCCGACGGCGATCCTCACTCGGACTTCGCCGCCATCAGTACCGTCTCGATGCCGCCGACTTATTCGACGGTGATACCCATCGACCGGGCGGTCCCGGCGATGATCTTGGCCGCCTGATCGATGTCGTTGGCGTTCAAGTCTTCCTTCTTGGTCTCGGCGATCTCGCGTACCTGGTCCCAGGTCACCTTGGCGACCTTGGTCGTGTGCGGTGTGCCAGACCCCTTCGCTACGCCGGCTGCCTTGAGGAGCAGCTTGGCCGCGGGCGGGGTCTTCAATGCGAACGTGAAAGTGCGGTCCTCGTAGACGGTGATCTCCACGGGGATGACGTTTCCACGCTGCGACTCCGTCGCGGCGTTGTACGCCTTGCAGAACTCCATGATGTTGACGCCGTGCTGGCCGAGCGCAGGACCGACCGGCGGGGCGGGGTTGGCCTGCCCGGCCTGAATCTGCAGCTTGATCAGCCCGACGGCGTTCTTTTTCGGGGCCATGGTGGGTTTTCCTCTCTTGGTTCTATACGACTTCGGCGTGTCTTACGTCGCTGACCGACGACGAGCGCGCCGAAAACGCAGTTAGATCTTGGAGACCTGGGTGAAGGTCAATTCGACAGGTGTCTCGCGGCCGAAGATGGACACCAGCACCTTGAGTTTCTGCTGTTCGGTATTGACCTCGCTGATCGACGCCGGCAACGTCGCGAACGGGCCGTCCATGACGGTGACCGATTCGCCGACCTCGAAATCGACCTCGATGATTGGGCGCTCGAGTCCGCCAGTCTCGGCAGCCGCAGCTGCAGTCGACGACACCTTCCCAGGCTTCTTCGCCGAAGCGGGCGGCAGCAGGAACTTAACGACGTCGTTGAGGGACAACGGCGACGGTCGCGATGTCGCACCGACGAAGCCCGTCACCCCGGGGGTGTTGCGAACCGCGCCCCAAGACTCGTCGTTGAGTTCCATGCGAACCAGGATGTACCCGGGGAGCACCTTGCGGTTGACCACCTTGCGCTGGCCATTCTTTATCTCGGTGACCTCTTCTGTCGGCACCTCGACCTGAAAGATGTAGTCACCAACGTCGAGGTTCTGCACGCGGGTCTCAAGGTTGGTCTTCACCTTGTTCTCATAGCCGGCATATGAGTGAATGACGTACCACTCGCCTGGTTGGAGGCGCAGCTCCTTCTTCAGCGTGACGGCCGGGTCTTCATCCTCGTCGGCATCCACGACCGCTTCAGCCCCCTCTGCGGGGACCGCATGCTCGTCAGTGCTCACAGCCTCCGAGGCAACCTCGGTATCAGCCCCGTCGACCTCGATGTTGTCGACGGTCTCACCCGAAGGCGTTTCGCCGTCGAAGCTAGTCACGTGTAGTCCTCTCTCAATTTCACTGTCAGCGCTCGCCCAGACATCGGGATCAGCCGAACACCATCATCACAAGCCGGCCCACACCGAGATCGGTGAACCCGATCAACGCCACCATGAACATCAGGAACAACAGCACGACGGTGGTGTAGGTGACCATTTGCTTGCGGCTCGGCCAGATGACCTTGCGCAGTTCGGAGATGACTTCCTGCAGGAAGTTCCAGACGTACGCGAACGGGTTACGCGACGGCCCGTCCTTGGGCTTCTTGGCAGTCTTCTTGCGCCCACGGCCATTTTTGTCGCCGTCGTCGTCGCTGCCTGAACTCTCGGTATCGGGTTCGTCGTCGGAGTCCTCGGCGTCGACCTCGGCTGCCACAACGCGCCGCGACCGCTTCCCCGAGGGCCGCAGCGGCCGTGCACCGACTGTCGCCAGGCCGCCGGTGTCACCGTCGTCTGTGCTGCCGGTGTCGGGGCCAGTGTCTGCGGAGCCGGCACCTTCGCGCTCGTCGCTCACCGCGTGCCTTTCTCTTCTGATGGGTATCTCGTGTGGTCCACCTTCCAGTGTCCACGCTTGCCAAGTATTCAGTTGCAGGGGCGACAGGACTTGAACCTGCAACCTGCGGTTTTGGAGACCGCTGCTCTGCCAGTTGAGCTACGCCCCTTCATAGCGGGTCAGGGGCCACACAAGTCGCGCGCTCCCCGATCGGTCGATCTAGGCCGACGGACAGCGCGCTGGACTGGGAAAACCCCAAGGTACGAGTGTAGCGCGCACCCGGTCGGACTTACTAATCAGCCCTTGCCGGCGTACCGGTGCTGGCGACTATTCGCCGACCGCCTTGCGGACGACCTGGCCGGTCTCAGGATCCCATTTCGCGGAGATCGAATTGTCGCCTTCGTGGCCCATCAGCGTGGTGTAGGACTCCATCACCAGTTCGCCCTCCGGGGTGGCCAACACGTTGTGGGTAGTGACGATGTCGGCGCCGAACCGCTCGTCGACCGTAAGGATGGTCATGGTGCCGGTCACCTCGTCGCCAGCCTTGATCGGCCGGTGGAACAGGAACTTCTGATCTACCTGGACGATCTGCATCGTCTCCATGCCGACGTCGACGTTCTGGAAGAAATGCGTCTGGATCATCACCGCGAATATCGACATGAAGGTCGGCGGGGCAACTATCGCACTGTGCCCGAGTTCGGCGGCGGCAGCTTCATCGAGCGAGCCCGGATCTTTGGCCTTGACCGACCGTGCGTACTGACGGACCTGTTCACGGCCTACAACGAATGTGTCCGGGTAGCGCCAAACCATCCCAAGGATGTCCACTTTCAGAGCCATGTCGAACCGCCTAAGCCAGCTTCGCCGAGGCCACGGCGCGACCGAAGATTTTCTTCCCGCCCGCGGTGGCACTCAATGCGATAGTCACTGATTTGGTCTCCGGGTCAACGGATTTCACGCGTCCGTTGAAGACTATCTCTGCGCCCGTGCCATCGTTGGGCACCGGCACGACAGCGGTGAAGCGCACGTTGTACTCGGTGACTGCGCCCGGGTCACCGACCCAGGAAGTCACGTAGCCGCCACCGAGGCCCATAGTGAGCATGCCGTGGGCTATAGCGGTGTCAAGGCCGACCTGTTTGGCGATCTCGTCGTCCCAGTGGATCGGATTGAGGTCACCGGAGACCCCCGCGTAGTTGACCAGGTCACCCCTGTTCAGGGGAATTGTTTTCTCCGGCAGTACATCGCCGACGTTGACCGAACTGAACTCACGTAGTGCCATCGTTGAAGCCACCTTCTCCGTCCTCTTCGCTACGCCCAGCAAGGGTGGTGTAGGCCTCCTGGACAGCTTCGCCGTTCTCATTACTGATGATGTTCTTGGTGACAATAATGTCGGTTCCGTGCGCTTTGCGGACCGAATCGACCCACACATCACAGAAGAGTTTGTCCCCGGCCCTGACGGGCTTTAAGAACTTAAGCGCTTGGTCGACCTGGACAATCTGGGAATCAGCCACGCTGATGTTGGCGGCAGCGAACATCGCAAGCTGAGCTTGGTAAC
>DAOUYK010000257.1 GCA_030666145.1 Mycolicibacterium sp.
GGTTGGGGACGCTCTGGGTCAGTCAGCGACGAAAATGCTCCTCAGATACTGTTCGAGCGCGTCCACATCCGGAGGGATAGCACGGTAGCCGACGTAATTGTCGGGGCGGATGAGATACAGGCATTCTCCCCGGGCCCCGTATCGATTGTGCAAGGCCTCAGTCGGATCGCAGATCAGACCCACATCTTTGTCCAAGCCGGGAGGCCGGCCATGTGATGGCCAGGTGACGTGAATGTCGATGACATCGTCGTACCGGGAGCGCACAAACTCGATGAGCCGGCCGGCGGACACCAGGGTCGACTCCGCGGGCTCAGTGCATCCCAGGAAGATGATGAGGCTGTGCTTGAGGCCGGCGAGGATCTCATAGAACCTCGTCGCCCGGCCGTCACTGTCTTCTATCTGCGAGCAATCTGGTGCCCGGTCACCAGGACCCGGACCCCGTCCGAAGAATCGCCAGGCAGCTATCGCCTTTCCGTGGTCGGTATAGGCCCCCTCGTAATCGCTCACCAGGGGAGTGGCGAAGTCCTCAGCAACGATCGGCGACTGACGGTATCCCCATTTGATTTGGGACATGTCGTTTAGCGATTTGTCGGCGACGCATTCGAAAGAGGACAAGAGGTCGACCATGTGGTTCCGAACTTCGCGCAGGATCGGAATTCGTACGGATTGCAACAAGTGGTTCAGTGCCGACTGTGAGAGCAACTTCTTTGCAACCGATTGGCGTTCAGCGTCGTAGCTGTCGACGAGTGACGTATCGGATCTTCCACGGACGACGAGCGCGAGCTTCCAGGCAAGGTTGTAGGCATCTTGTAACCCGGTGTTCATGCCTATTGCCCCTGCCGGACTGGACAGGTGCGCCGCATCGCCGGCAAGCAGAATTCGGCCATTGCGCCGCCGATCCACACTGCGCTGGTGAACTCGGTAGATCGAAGTCCAAACGGGATCACTGATGACGCCTGGAATCGTCACGTGCGCGTCGAAGTATGCCTGGAACTCATCGAGAGATGGTGCTTCGCCCTTGCGCGACTCATTGCTTAGAGGGAGAGCGCCACCGAACAGCCAGCGGTCTTTCGGTAGCGGCTGGAAGCCTGCAGCGCCGGTTTTTGAAAAGAACAGGTACGTCTCGTCGGGTGACAATTCCCAGTCGATGCGGACGTCCCCGATCATCCAGTCCTCGGGATAGGTCTTGCCTTTGAAGGTTGCCGCTACGAGATCCCGGGTAGCACTGGATGCTCCATCGCAGCCGACGCACCACTCCGCCTGAAGGACCTCGACCAGACCGTCGGGATGCCGCAGTGAGACCTCGACCGCTTCGCCATCCGGAGTCTTTGCGATGCCGGCGACTTCTACACCACGCTCGACGGTTCCGCCGGCGGTTTCGAGATGGTCGATGAGCAGTGGCTCCACTCGCTGCTGGCCCATCGTGACCACATACGGATAGGGCGCGTCGAGATCGTCGGACGCGATACGAAGCGCTCGACCCCCCTCCGCGTAGACGGTTGCACCCCAGACTTTGTGGCCCACCTCCAAGGCCCTATCGAGTACGCCGATGTCTTCGAAGACCTCGAGCGTTCGAGAGCTAACCTGGCTGGCCTTGGTGATTCTCGAGGGCGACTCAACCTTGTCGACGATTCGGACCTCAACGCCGTGGCGGCGAAGTTCGCTCGCCAGAAGAAGCCCTGTTGGACCGGCGCCTATGACCACGACCGGACAGCTACTCACATGCGGAGCGTACAGCGCACCCGGGGAATCGGCAGGTGGCATCAACATTCGCATGGACGGGTTCTGCCATTGAACTCCGCGGATGGCTGTACGAGGTGTGGAGCGAGCCCAAGGAAGTGGAGTTCCTGAACGTCCCTCGGCGCCGAATTAAGCACTCACGCAGCCGGATTCGACCGCTAGGGGTGGTGCCGCACCAGCGGCGGAGTCGATGGTGCTGATGTCGACGAGGTAGCTGTGACGACGTCCGGTGTTGTAAAAGTTGGCGTTGTAGTCGGCGCGCCAGTCTTCGATGATCTTAACGGCTTCTAACAGCGAGTCGAAACGCCATGGACGGTGCGGCTGCTGCTGTAGATTCACCAAGATTGGGGCGATCACTCGCCGCCGTATCCGGTGCTGGACCAAAAGGAGAAGGACTATGAGCCAGAATCCAGAGAAGACCGGACGCGGGATACTGCCTATCCCAGATCTGCCGTCGAAGGGGAAGATGGCCCTCGACGCTCGTGATGCCGAGTTCCCGCCGATCAACCCGCTGCGCCCGCCGAAGGGGGCGCCCAATGTGGTTCTGGTGCTGCTTGACGATATGGGCTTTGGTGCCCCGAGCGTCACAGGCGGCCCGTGCAATATGCCCGCACTGCAGCACGTTGCCGATGATGGCCTGCTCTACAACCGCTTCCATACCACTGCGCTGTGCTCGCCCACTCGAGTGGCGCTACTGACCGGCCGCAACCATCACTCGGCCGGGATCGGCTCGGTGGCTGAAGTTGCTACGGGTGCGCCCGGCAACGACAGCGTACGACCCGACACGGTTGCCACAATTGCTGAGATGCTGCGGCTCAACGGCTACAGCACCGGGTGTGTCGGCAAGGCCCACCAGACACCGACGTGGGAAGTCAGCATGTCGGGCCCGTTCGACCGCTGGCCGACCGGCGAGGGCTTTGAGAAGTTCTACGGCTTCGTTGGTGGCGAGACCAACCATTGGTCGCCGACCCTGTTCAACGGTACGGCACCGATCGAGCCGCCGAAGACGGCCGAGGAGGGCTATCACTTCTCCGAGGACATTACCGACAAGGTGATTGCCTGGATGAAGGGCCTCAATGTGATGACGCCCGACAAGCCCTTCTTTGCCTACGTGTCTTACGGCGCAACCCATGCGCCACACCACGTTGCGCCGGAGTGGATCGAGAAGTACAAAGGCAAGTTCGACAAGGGCTGGGATGCGCAGCGTGAAGAGACCTTGGCCAACATGAAAGCCAAGGGTCTTGTGCCTGAGGACACCGAGCTGACCGGGCGCCCCGAGGGCGTCGTGGCGTGGGACGAACTCGACGACACCCACAAGACGGTCTTTACCCGGCTCATGGAGGCCTATGCGGGCTTCGCCGAGCACACCGATGTACAGGTGCAGCGGATCATCAACGCGCTCAAGGAGATGGGCAAGTACGAGGACACGCTGTTCATCTACATCGCCGGCGACAATGGTGCCAGCGCTGAGGGTGGCCTTGACGGCACCTTCAACGAGCTAATGGCCCTCAACGGCATCCCGCAGGAGCTCGGGGACATCCTTCCCAAGCTGGATGAGGTTGGCGGGCCGCGGGCGTTCAACCACTATCCGGTGGGCTGGGCGCATGCGATGAACACGCCGTTCCAGTGGACCAAGCAGGTGGCCTCACACTACGGCGGGACCCGCAACGCTATCGCGATGAGCTGGCCGAACGGTATTGCCGCTCGCGGTGAAGTCCGCCAGCAGTGGCACCATGTCATCGACATTGTGCCGACCATCTTGGAGGCAGCCGGGTTGCCCGAGCCGGTCCTGGTCAACGGTTCGGCACAGAAGCCAATCGAGGGTGTGCCCATGAACTACACATGGACCGACGCCGAGGCTGATAGCACGCACACCACCCAGTACTTCGAGATCTTTGCCAATCGTGGCATCTATCAAGATGGCTGGACGGCGGTGACCCATCACAGCACACCGTGGAACATGAACGCGGAGTTGCCATCACTCGACGCTGACGATTGGGAGCTGTACGACACCAACAAGGATTGGAGTCAGGCTCACGATCTCAGCAAGGAGATGCCCGAGAAGCTCCGGGAGATGCAGTACCTGTTCATGATCGAGGCCGCTAAGTACGGCGTATTCCCGTTGGACGATCGTCGCTATGAGCGGTTCAATCCGGCGCGGGCGGGTCGACCCGACCTGCCGGCCGGCCGCACAACGATGACGTTCTACCCGGGGATGGACACCCTCATGGAGAACACGGTTCTGAACACGAAGAACCGGTCGCACAGCGTCACCGCCGAGTGCAAGGTCACCGCCGGCAAGGCCGACGGCGTGCTAATTGCCCAAGGTGGCCGATTTGCGGGCTGGGCTCTGTACATCCTTGATGGCAAGGCCAAGTATTGCCACAACTGGTTCGACGTCGAGTACGGCTACGTCGAGGCGACCAAGCCGGTCCCCGAAGGGAAGATGGTCAATATCCGCTTCCACTTCGACTACGACGGCGGGGTCGGGGCAGGAGGCACCGGGCGCATCTACTACGACGATGAGCTCGTCGGCGAGGGGCGCATCGAAAAGACGGTGCCCAATGTCTTCTCCGCGGACGAAACGCTCGACATCGGGTGTGACCTGGCGCTGCCGGTAACCGACGACTATCCCGTTGGCGCCGCCAATTCGTTCCAGGGCGAATTGGCATGGGTGCGGATTGACCTCGAGGATCAGGATGTCATCCACGAGGTGCCGGACGAGCTGAAGGTAATGAAGATCATGGCACAGCAGTAGGCAACCCAAATGAGCTAGATGTGGGCGGCCCCGT
>DAOUYK010000300.1 GCA_030666145.1 Mycolicibacterium sp.
TGGATTTCGTCGTCCGAATGGCCGGACCCCGCTATCAGAAACTGCTCTCGAGCGCCATCTCTAGGTTCCTACCGCCCGTGCACTGACTGAACCCGCGCCCACCGGCGCCGCTGAGCCGTAAAGGGTGGCCAGCTGGTCCCCCGCCAGCTAGATGTCCCCGGGCAGCTAGCCTCGACCGGGGCCGAAGCGACATTTCGAAACGAGAGAGAGTATTCATGGAGGGCTTTGCCGGCAAGGTAGCGGTCGTGACGGGCGCCGGGTCGGGGATCGGCCAGGCGTTGGCAATCGAGCTGGGCCGCTCCGGCGCCCATCTGGCCATCAGCGACGTCGATACCGAAGGTCTCGCCGTCACAGAAGACATGCTCAAGGCGAGCGGCGCCCAAGTGATGTCCGACCGCCTCAACGTCACTGAACGTGAGACATTTCACGCCTACGCCGAGGCCGTCGCCGAGCGTTTCGGCAAGGTCAACCAGATCTATAACAACGCAGGCATCGCATTCTCCGGAGACGTTGAGATCTCTGAAATCAAAGACATTGAGCGGGTGTTCGACGTCGACTTCTGGGGTGTGGTCAACGGGACCAAAGCATTCCTGCCTCACCTCATCGCCTCCGGCGATGGCCACGTGATCAACATTTCGAGTCTGTTCGGACTTCTCGGGATGCCGGGACAAGCTGCCTACTGCGCAGCCAAATTCGCAGTGCGAGGATTCACCGAAGCGCTGAGCCAGGAGATGGCGATGGCCGGCCACCCGGTGACAGTCACCTGTGTTCACCCTGGCGGGATCAAAACTGCGATAGCCCGCAACATGACGACAGCAGATGGCCTCGACAAGCAGGCCCTGGCAGGAGAATTCGACACTCACCTCGCAAAGCTCACGCCGGAGAAGGCGGCTCACATCATCCTCGAAGGCGTCCGCAAGAAGAAGCCGCAGGTGCTGGTCGGAAGCGATGCGAAAGCCTTTAACGTGGTCATACGCGCGACCGGGGCGGGGTTTCAGCGCTTTCTACCGAAGCTACTGGCGCGAGCCAACCGCCCCGCATCGGACTGATCCCGTCGGCTAATCCATCTCAGCGGCCACGGGAGAGGGGAGCCTCAACCGCTGCTGACGCCGAGCGGGTGGGCATCGAGCCACTGCCCGGCCACCGCGTCGGGATCGGCACCCTCGGAGACCCGGCGGCGCATGTCGGTGAGCGATCCGGTGTCCAGCACACCGGCGATCTCGTTGAGGGCGAGCACCTGAGACTCCGTCAGCTCATTCCGCCGGTACAGCGGCACCAGGTTCTCCGCAGGGATCAGCGAGGTCTTGTCGGACAACACCACAACCTCCGAGGGCACGTCCGGCGCGGCGGTCGACGTCCACGCAGCGTCGATCTGTGAAGACTCCAGAGACGCAAACAGTGCTGTTTCACTGGTGAATTCGCGCGCCTCGGGCAATATGCAGGCACCGACCGACAAAGGTCGCGGCGCGCCAGTCACCGCACCGACCGACAAGTCCTCGCACCGCCGGACAATCTCGGCCACGCCGTGCGCGCCCCAGTCCTGTGCGGTCTGCTCGGTAACCGCGAGGGTGGGTTTGTCCTGCGCCGATGTGGTGTAGTCGCCGGCAGCGACGCCCTCGGGCAACGCTGATACCAGGTTGCGGTACACCTGCACGTCCGATCGTGCCGGCGCACCCGGGTCGAACCGCTGCAGCAGGCGTCCAGTGAAACCGGGCGCGACGCGGACCTCGCCGGAGTCGAGTTGACCGATCGGATCCTGTTCCGTCCGGACGTGGGCCGAGTTTCCGTAGAAGCGCAGAGCGGCCGCGTACAGGTGGGCCACCAGTGCGGATTCTGGATCGGGGGTGGCCCCGACCGGGATCGGCGGTGCGGGCTGTTGCCCTCCGCAACCCACCGCGACCAGCACAGCGACCAGCGTGGACGCTAGTCGACTGAATTTGCGCGCGGGACTCAGTCGCCCGAACCCTGGGATGCCGCGGCGACCGCAGCCGCCACCGCGGGACCAACCCGGGGATCCAGCGCGCTCGGCACGATGTGGTCAGCGGCCAAGTCGTCACCCACCACTGAGAAAATGGCTTCCGCTGCGGCGACCTTCATCGCTTCGGTGATGCGCCGTGCGCCCGCGTCCAGCGCACCCCGGAAAACTCCGGGGAAGGCCAGCACGTTGTTGATCTGGTTCGGGAAATCGCTGCGGCCGGTGGCTACGACAGCGGCGTATTTGCGCGCGGCGTCGGGATGAATTTCGGGGTCGGGGTTGGACATCGCGAACACGATGCAGCCCGGCGCCATCGTCGCGATCAACTTCTCTGGCACGAGCCCAGCCGAAACGCCCATGAACACGTCGGCGCCGACCAGTGCTTCGGCAGTGCCGCCGCGGAGTGCGCGCGGATTGCTCCTAGTGGCCAACTCAGCCTTGAACGGGTTCAGGTCGTCGCGTTCGGTGTGGACGATGCCCTTGCTGTCGAGAACCGTGATGTCGCCGATGCCCGCGGCCAACAGGATGTTGGCACAGGCGATGCCGGCGGCTCCAGCACCGGAGATGACGATCTTCAACGTGTGCATGTCACGGCCGAGCACTTCACTGGCCCCCATCAGCGCGGCGAGTACCACGATGGCGGTGCCGTGCTGATCGTCGTGCATCACCGGGCAATCCAGGGCCTCGATCACGCGGCGCTCGATCTCGAAGCAGCGAGGCGCCGAGATGTCTTCGAGGTTGACTGCGCCAAAGGTCGGACGCAGCCGAATAATTGTCTCGACGATCTCGTCGGAATCTTTGGTATCGAGGACGATCGGGATGGAGTCGAGTCCGCCGAAAGTCTTGAACAGCGCGCTCTTGCCCTCCATCACGGGTAGCGACGCTGCGGGCCCGATGTCGCCGAGCCCGAGCACGGCGCTGCCGTCGCTGATCACCGCTACCAGCCGATTAGCCCATGTGTACTGCTTCGCCAGCGTGGCGTCGACGTCGATCGCGCGGCTGACCTGCGCCACCCCAGGGGTATAGGCGATCGACAACGCCCGCTGGGTATCCAGGGGTGATTTCAGTTCGACCGAGAGCTTGCCACCCTCATGGGCCTCGAAGATCTCGCTCTCCTCGATGGCAACCTGCGGCGTGCGCTCCATTTCCGACACGGCCGTCAGGGTATCGGATCGGCCGAGCTCACGGGAATGGGTTGCCCCTTGGTGATCAGATCAGGCCGGGCGGCACGCGTAGAATCGCTGCTAACGACCCACGGGCGCCTGATCGGAAGATCTGGTACCGGGGGGAGGCCCGCGCAAGGAGCCAATGATGAGCACGACACAGGATGCTTCGAGCGGCGAGTCGATCGCCCTGGACAGCCCGGAATTCGTGGCCGATCCGTACCCCACCTACGAACGGCTGCGTCGCAATGCGCCCGTGTTCCGTACACCCATGGCCTACATGGGCGATCAGGACATCTACCTACTATCCCGGTACAAGGACTGCGTAGACCTCACCACCGACCAGCGGTTCCGCCGTGTCGTAGAGGGCTCCGAACCACTGCCAATCCCCAAGGCACTGCGATTCTTAGCTACTGAAGGCATGATCATGATGGACGATCCGGAACACATGCGGCTGCGCAAGCT
>DAOUYK010000107.1 GCA_030666145.1 Mycolicibacterium sp.
CCTCAGCGAAGTTTTGGTCCAGGTTGTTCGAATCGATGCTCGTCAGCACGTGGGCGTAGTTGATAGCAGTCTGCCGGGCATCCTGAGCGGCGTTGGTCAGTGCCCGCTGTTCCCACAACTTCCAGCCCAGAATGCCCGCGAGGCTGAATGCACCGACATAGATCGCGGCGACCAATCCGATTCGGGCGTAGCGTTTCCACGGACGGCGGTTAAGCGCTGTGGTCTTCGGCTCCAGACCAGGGGCTTTGGCGTCTTCTAACTCGGTGCCTGCGCCTGTGTCGGTGGCGTCGTCTAATTCGGCGTTGTCGTTCTCGCGGGCGTCCGCATTGTCGGTCTCGTCTGGCTGTTCGGCGGTGTCTGAAGCGTCGCCCTTGGGGGTCACGGCCACCGTGATGTCTCCTTGTGCCTCAGCATGCCGTCGGCCTAGCGAGGTGGCTCGATCGGCAGGACGGGCCCACCGTACGGAGTGGGGATGGTGTATTTGCCCGCGGGAGTTGGGTCGGTCATCGCCCCCAAGTCGGCGCCCTGAGGCGGACCCGCGGTGTCGTCACCGGCTGGCCGGGGCGCATTCTTGGCGCCGCGGACCATCACCTGGGGGTCGGTATCCCGGCAGTAGCTGTGAAGGAACGGTTCGGGATAGTCGGCTGCCGACGGTGGTCGGCGCGGTGTGCCGTAGTCGCACGTGTAGCGGGGGTAAATGTCGGCGGTGATCCAAATGCCGTTTTCGTGGAAGGTGGTCGCGACTGCTTCCAGTGTCGATCCGCGAAAGTTCGGGAACATCGCATTCAACGCCGGAACACGGACGTAAAGCAGCTGGGAGACTGTCGCCAAGTTGCCCAGCAACCCCACCATGGTGTCGGAGTTGTCGGCAAACAGATCGTCTAGGGAGGACATCAGTGCCGGTGCCTGGCCTACGAACTTGCGGTACCCGCCGTCCATCTTGTTGACGCCCGTCATGAGTTCGCTGACGTTGCCCGCGACCGCACCCATGCCGGGGCTGACGTCGGAGAGCATGGTCAGCGCGATGCGGCTGCTCTTCAACAAGCTGACCGTCTCGGGCAGCACTGAGTCAAGTGTGGACAACAGGAAGGTGCCGCCGTCGACGATATCGGTGAGTTTCTGGGGCCCCTCCTTGCTCAGACTCAGTTCCTTCTTGATGATTTCGAGCTTCTTCGGGTCGGCTTGAGCCAGTACCCCATCGGAGTTGGTGAGCAGCTGGTACAGCGGAACCGGTGTTGTGGTCTGTGTCAGGGGTACAACGCTGCCATCGGACAGGAAGGGGCCATCAGTCGATGTGGGGTCGAAGTCGATGTACTGCTCGCCTGCCGCAGATAATCCGGAGACGCGCACCGGGCTGGAGGCCGGGATCTTGCTATTCGAGTCGATTTGGACGGTCGCGTCGACACCGTTGGGTGTGAGGGTGAGCGTTTCAACCCGCCCGATCTTGACACCGCGGTTGGCGACGTCAACGCCCTCCAGCAGGCCACCGGAGCTGGGCAGCTCAACCCGGACCTGGTAAGTCTTGGCCAATGGGTCCACCCGCAGGGCGCCGAACGTGAGGTAGGCGATTGCCACGACGACTACGCCCACGAGGGCTAGCCCCGAAAGCCAAAACCGTTGGTGGTGACCAGCTTTGACGACGCCGACGATTCCCCGGCTGATGGCGTTGATCATCTCGGCGGCTCCTGTCCCGAAGGCGCCAATGGCGGAGGCGGACCGGGCGGGGGTCCCTGGGCGGGAACCGGCGGGAGCGGGGGTCCGGCCGGCGGAAACTGGGTCTGCCCCATCGGGCTGTCCGGACCCTGCCCCACGACACGCTCCTGTAGTCGCCACAAGACGTATTTGACCGAGCCGGCCATCATCGCCCAATCGCCGCGCTTGGGACCGTGGAAGGCTGGGTCTCCCTTGAATCCGATATCCGGAATCGATCCGAGGACTAGCCGGTCGATACTCACTGTCAGCGGTATTGACGTTCCCGATGTGGACTTGACCAACACGGGCATCAATCGGTTGAGGGCGGCCAGGCTGGTGTCGGGGCTTTGTGCCACGTCGTTCCAGGCACGGGAGAGGGAATTCATGTCCCGGATGATGCTGCGACCGCTGTCGTCGGTGCCGGCAATCGAAGGGAACCTACCCAGCTGACGGGTAGTGGCGCCGAGTTGCATGACAACATCGGTGATCTGGTCGGTGTTGGCGGCCAACACATCGGTCGCCGGGCCGATGGCCTCCAAGATCTCGGTCATTGCCGGGTTCTTCTCGTCGAGCCGATCGGCGAGCGCGGAAGTTTCGGTCAGCGCCGTTTCGATGTCGCCCGACCGGGCGTTGAGCTTCCCCAACACCTCATCGGACAGATTGATGAGGTTGCCGAATGCCTCGCCCTGGTCACCTGTCGCCTTACCGGCACCGTTGAGAAGATTGGTGAGGTTTCGGATGGTGCCACCATTGACGGCGATTGCCGCCGAACTCAGCACTGCCTCCACGGTGGCGGCTGCTGCAGTGGAGTCAAGACCGATTGTGTCGCCGCCCTTCAGCAATGGCGCGCCTGCCTTGGGCGGGGTCGGCGGATTGATCGAGACGAACACGTCGCCCAGCGGTGTAGCTGAGCGCAGCTCGACAGTGCTGCCCACCGGGATCTCGACTCCAGTCTTGATCTGTAGCTCAGCCACCGCGGTGTAATTCTTCGCGACGAGCGATTTCAGTTGTCCGACATCGGCGCCAGAAAGTTTGACACTGGCCTCGGCGGGCAGGTTCAGCGCATTCGCGAACACCGCGGTAAGCATGTACCCGCCCCCGACACCCATTCCGGGTGCCGGCAGCGGAAGGTCGCCCAGCCCGACGGCGCAGCCCGTTGTGACCATCGCGGCGGTCGCGGCCGTCGCGAATGCGCGTTTCATTCGATGCACCATCATCACTGTCCCATCGACGCCAGGCCATCGAGCACGTAGGTGAGGCCGTAGTCGGGGCCGTAATCTTGCAATGTTCCAGTGCTACAACCCAATTGACGGCGATGCATCAGATTGCAGACCTCTTTGGCGTATTGCGTGTCGACGAGGAGTTTGTCGGTCAGGGCATGAACCCGCAAGGAGCCGTTGTTCTGGTCGACGGCGTTGTAGAGGTTCTCCAGCGTCAACGGGGCGAGGTTGAGGAGTTCTGCCATCTCACGCTGGTGGTCCACAATTACCCCCGCGGCCACATCGCTATTGATGACCGTCTGCTTCAGATTGTCTCGGTTGCTTTCGATCAGAGCCGTTGCCTGTTCAATGATCGCGTTGAGCTTGCGGCCGGTGGCGCCGGTGCCGAAATTCTCATCGGCCAGTATCTGCGTGAGCTGGTGCGTCGTGGACCCGAACTGGCGCACCTTGGCGTCGTTGCGGGCGGCGGCATCCACCAACGAGTCGAGATCGGTCACGATTTCGGTCAATTGGTCGGCGGTCACGGCTCCGCCATCGGAGGAGAGTCGCAACGCAGCGGAAAGCTCGCCGAGAGATGACTTGATTCTTTCGCCGTTCCCGTCGGTGGTTTCGGCAGCCGCATTGACCAAGTCGGCGATCGGTCCACCGCCCTTGCCGTCGCCTGCCAGCGATTTGGAAAGCTTGTCGAGCATGTCAATCACCCGGTCGAAGGCGATGGGCGTCTGGGTTCTGGACAGGCCGATCGTGTCGCGGTTCTGCAACTCCGGGCCAGCGCGGTAGGGCGGCGTCAATTCGATTTGTCGGTCGGTCAGTATCGAGGTGTTGATGGTGACCGCGTGCACGTCTGCGGGAACCTTCACGTCCTTGTTGACGGTGAATTCGACGTCTACGTAGCTGCCCTTCGGGGTGATCTTGGTGACTTTGCCCACTGGCATGCCGATCACTGCGACCACATTGTCTACGTACAAACCCGCTGCGCTATCGAATTGGGCGGTCACAGTTATCGAATCATCAAGGGACTTCACGAAATATCCGACCGCCCCGATGATCGCGGCTGCCAGCACGGCAAGGCCAGCCGCCAGTGCGATGGTTTTACGTCTGCCGGTGCTCATTTGCAGTCCTTGTAGTACTCAAGCATGTTGAATTGGTCGGCGCGGCCGCTGATGGCGCACATCCACGAGTCGACGACAATCCCGTTGGGTATGTAGAACTCAAGGGCTGGGGCGTAACCCGTCGCGTTCGTCAGGTTGCGGAGTGTGACGGGTGCGACCTGAAGCAGACTGCTGACCAGGTCATCGTGTTCGCCGAGCATGTCGGTGAGGTCACGGATGTTCTGGAGCATGTCCTCGAGCATGGGGCGGTCGTCGACGACGATCTTGTCAAGGTTGTTGGCCAGACTGGTCAGACCCGCCAACAGGGAGCGGAAGGCCGCCTGGCTCGCCACGAACTCACCGAGCAGGCTCTGCCCCTCGTCGATGAGGAGCCCAATTCTCGCTTGCTGGTCGTGCAGTATGTTGGAGACCTTTTGAGTGCTCTTGAAGAGCTCGCCGAGTTGATCTCGTCGGCCGGCGATGACCGATGAGAGACGGTGAAGGTTGTCCATGGCCTGCGGAACGATGGGTGGCAACCCGTTGACCTGCTTGCCCAGAATGGCGAGCGACTCACCCAGCTGGTCGGAGTCCAGTTGATCCAATAGAACCGAACCATCGCCCAGCAGTTCCTGCAGATCGTAGGGAACTTCGGTATGGGCCAGATTGATCGTGTTGTCCGGCACTGAACCGGTGCCGGCGGGCGTCAGGGCCATATAACGGCCGCCGAGAAATGTCTGGAGCTGGATAGACGCTTTGGAGTCTTTGCCCAACTTGACGTCGTTTTTGACCGTGAAACTGACCTCGACGTGATCGCCGGCGAGCTTAAGGCTGCGGACCGCCCCGACCTCGATACCGGCGACGGTGACGATGTTGCCGGGTTGCAGCGACGCAGCTTGCTTGAACTGCGCGGTGTAGTTCGTTTCGCCGATTCCGAGGGCCTTAAAACCCACCGCTGTCGCGACAAGAACCCCGATGACCGCCAGCGCGGTGAACCCAAGCCACGTTGCGTTGTAGTCCTCCGGGCGACGGTCCCGGAAGCGCTGAATCAGCGATTTCTTAGCCATTTTCTCACCCATTGGCCATGTTCCTGCATTTCGGTGTGTGCCACCCGAGGTTGTCGTTGACCCGCGGGTGGGCGTTGCCCGGGGTTGCGGCGTTGACGATGTAGGTGGTCACATCATTGAGACCGGGGAAGAAACCGAAGGCGTTGAGGTCGCACGCGTAGGCGTTGGCGTAGCTGCCGTCACCGGCGATTCGGGCGAGACCCTTGAGCAGCAGAGGCAAATTGGTGCCGGCGAACGCCAGCTGGGGTTCGATGCTGACCATGTGGGCGGCGAAACCGGGCTTGCGGTCGACGAGCTCATTGAACGAGGGGTAGACCTCTTCGGTGACAGCGGACAGTCCGCGTGTGACCCGCGCGAGCGAACCCATCGAGGACTTCAACTCCGGGCGGCGAGCATCGAATTCCTCGACCACCTGACTGGTCTGGCTCAGGGTGTGGTCCAAGTTGTCGCTCTGCTCAGCGAGGTTGGCGGTGACCCTACTGAGGCTGGTGATGGTGTCACCGAGAACTTTGTCACGGCCGGCCAAGGTCTCGGTGAACGTCGTCGTCTGGTCCACGAGCGCGGTCAGAGACGACCGATCGCCCTGAAATGTCTCGATGAGACCCAGGGTGAGGTTGTTAGCGTCCTCGGCATTCAGCAGGGTGAACATCGGTTCAAAGCCGTTGAGCATGGTGCCGACGTCGAACGATGGCTCCGTTCGCTCCAGCGGGATCACACTGTTGGGCGGGAGTTGCTCGGTGCTGCCGGTCTCGTCGAGAGATAGCGCCAGATGGCGCTGCCCAATGATGTTTTCATAGAGCACTGAAGCCATCGTGTTGCCGTACAGGCGCTGGTCGCTCTGAACGATGAACGAAACCTTCGCCACGGCCCCGTCGAGCTCCACGTCTTGGATCCGCCCGACACGAACGCCGGCCATTCGGACGTCGTCGCCAGGATGGAGTCCGTAAACATCGGTGAATATGGCCCCATACGGTGTGGTCGCCCCCGACACCTCACGTCGCAGGGTGTTGTACACCAGATACGTGATGCCCATGGAGACCACCACAAACAGGATCAGGATGGTCATCGGTTTGCGGATGCTCATTTCGGCCCCCCTGCAGATTCAGGCTCGACGGGAGCCGTCGCCGAGGCCGGAACCACAGACACCGCGGTGCCCCGGGCAACAGGACCGAGAAGCAAGCTGGTCACCACCGACGCCGGCTGTGCCTGACCGGTGATCAGGCCGAGTTGGTTGAGTTCCTGCTGGCTGCCCACCGGCCCTACGTTCCCGCCGTAGGAGGCGGGAGCGGCCTCGGCGGCCAGCGGAGGACCGGGTGGTGGTGGGCCGGCCGGCTGTCCGGGTGGCGGCGAACCGATCGGAACCCCAACAGGCAGTGCTGGATTGGGCGGCGGCGGCGGAGGCGGTACTGGCACCCAAGGTGGCAGCACGAACGGCGCCGGTCCTGGCGGCGTTATTGGGGAGTTGTCGGGATTCGCGCTCTCGGGAACCCGGTACGACGGACCCGTCCACCACGGCAACGGCTGGTGCGCCTCAATCGGAGGCGTCGGGGGGTTGATGAGCGGTGGCCCAACCGCATGGAGGTTTCCGCTGGGCCCCAGGACAGTGCCCGGCGGTGGCTCAAGACCCGGCGGCGGTTGGTAATTCTGCGGCAGCAGCACCGACGGCAGCTCGGGCCGCACCGAAATCTCCGGAGCCGTGTAGCAGCTCGGTCCCTTCAGCTCGCCGTACATCGGGCAATCGGCTCGCGTGTAGGTGTACATGGGTGTCAGCGACAGGTTGCCCCGAACGTTCAGTGTGTCGAGCGCGGGATTCCACGCCTGATCGATGAGCACATCGGAGAGCCGCTTGACCCTGCTGAAGATGGGTACGTATTTGTCCTCTTGCATGGCGAGCACGCCGATCACCGGCGTCAGGTCGTGGGTGATGTGGATCAACTTGTCGGTGTGGTTGTCGAACGCTTGCCGCGTGACGCCCAACGTGTACTGGGACCCGGCGACCAATGATGTGAGTTCCGCGCGCTTCTCGGCGAAGGTCCGCATCGGTTTAACCGCCTGATGCAGTGCGTCGACGAGCTCCGGCGCCGCGGATTGGAGGCCTTGGGTTGCGTCGACCAGCGCCGAGATCGTCGACGGGCCGGGATCGGTGGCGACGATGGAGTTGAGCTGGTCGAGTAGCCGGGTCAGCTGTGCACCTGCGTTGAGGAGCTTGACGCGCCGGTTCTCAGTGGCGGCTCCGACAGCGGCCAGAATGCCCAGGCTGTGGTCGTGGCCGCCTCGGCCGACGGCGGCGAGGACGTCACGCAACTTACTGATGGTGGTCTGGAAGACCACCGTCGAGAGATCGTTGTCCTCGGCGATGTGCGCACCGTTCTTGATGCCGGCGCCCGGACCGTTGTCGACAAGCTGTACAGAGGACACCGCAAACACGTTGCTCGGCACCACGCGCGCGGTGACGGTCGCCGGGATGTCCTTCGCGTATCGGGGTTTGAGGTCGATGTGCACGAAGTTGGGGTCGCCGTGGGTGGCCGGGATGAGGTCACTGACACTGCCGACCAGCAGCCCGTGGTACTTGACGTCGGAATGCTTGGGCAGGCCGTCGCCGACGTTCACCAGGTCGGCAACCACGCGGACATACTTGTCGAGTCGCCCGGTTGACTTCAGCAGCAAGGTGCCGATGGTGAGCGCGATCACCAGCGAAACGACGATCCCGCCGATCAGCAACTGCCGATCCGTGGGGCCGCGCCCGTCCTGGTCCAGTGAATTCCCCATCGAATTCCCCATCTACCCCCCAAACTTCGCGCCGGCATCGACACTCCACATCGCCATGGTGAGCAACATGTTGGCGATGACCACAACGGTGATGGCTGCCCGCATGGCATGTCCGGCCGCGATGCCGACGCCTTCGGGGCCGCCCGCGGCGTAGAAGCCGTAGTAGCACTGCAGGGTCGAGGCGATAAACACGAACACGACACACTTGATCACCGAGTAGATGATGTCCGTGCTGGTCAACATCATCGTGAAGTAATGCAGGTAGGGACCAGTGGACCCGCCACTGATGATGCCGGCGACAACTTGGGCGGTGATGTAGGTGGTTGCCAGACATGCCAGGTACAGCGGGATGACGGCGATGACCGCGGCCATCAGCCGGGTAGTGACCAGGAACGGGATTGGCGGGATCGCGATCGAGTCCAGGGCGTCGATTTCTTCGGCGATCCGCATGGAGCCCAACTGAGCCGTGAACCGGCAACCAGCCTGCATAGCGAACGCCAGCGCCGCCATGATCGGCGCGAGCTCACGGGTGTTCACCAGCGATGAGAGGATGCCGGTCGCGGGGCCCAGGCCTAGCAGGTTGAGGAAGTTGTAGCCCTCGAGGGCTACTAGGGCACCCGCGGTGACACCGAGCACGATCGCGACGCCGGCGGTGCCGCCGCCGACCACGATGGAGCCGTTACCCCACGCGATATCGGAGAGCAGCTGCCGGAATTCCTTGCGGTAGTGCCGCAGCACCGTGGGGACGCCAGCCACGACCCGGAAAAAGAACATGGCCATATGCCCGAGGCGGATGCCCGGCTTGGAGAGCTTCCGGTAGCCACGGACGAAAGGCCTAAAGACGGTGGGGATGAAGGGAGAAGCGGTCATGTCACAGCCCCGCTCTGGGGAAAAGCACGTTGTAGAGCTGGCTGATAGCGACGTTGACGATCATGAGTATCAGAATCGATTCCACCACCGCGGCGTTCACCGAGTTTGCGACACCGGTCGGCCCGCCCCTGGTCGACATACCCTTCTGACAGGCGACAATCGCGACGATGGCGCCGTATACGACGGCTTTGAGCAGCGCCACAACCATATCTGCCGGTGTTGCGAAGGACGCGAACGTCGCTACGAAGCTGCCGGGTGCGCCGCCCTGGAAATAGACGTTGAACAGGTAGCTGGCCAGGAAGCCGACGAAGGCGATGACCCCGGTAAGGCCGACACCGACGATGATGGCCGCCGCGAAACGAGGCACCACGAGGCGGCGGATCACCGAGACGCCCATGACCTCCATGGCGTCGACTTCCTCGCGCATGGTGCGGGAGCCGAGGTCGGCGGTAATGGCCGAACCCACAGCCGCGGCCATCATGATCGCCGCCACCAGCGAGGCCGCCTGACGAATGACGGCTAGTCCGCTGGCCGCGCCGGCCAGCGAGGTGGCACCGACCTGGTTTGCCAGCAGGGCGAACTGGACGGAGAGGGTAACTCCGATCGGCAGCGCCACCAGGATGGTGGGCATTACTGCAGTTGACGCCATGAAAGAGCCCTGCCGGACAAACTCGCCCCACTGGAACTTGCCGCCGAACAGGTCGAGGAAGAAGTACTGAAGGGTGCGTACCGCCAGGACGCATTGGTGCCCGACAGTTGACAGGGATTCCAGGGGGTGCCGCTTGACGTACCCCTTGGACCAATCCTCGATCGCGACCACGCTGTCGTCGCGTGGCTTAGTGGCGGCGGGCGGTAGTTCCTGCTCGATGGTCATCGCCGGGTGTCCGTTAGCTGGCAGTTCGCAATAGGCCGTGCCCACGCAAGAAGTCCGGGCTGCCCATTGACTTCGGGTCGGTCAAGACTGGCTCCTGCGAATCGGTGACGACGTACGGAGGACAGGGTAAAACGCATGCGCGGTCTTGCGACTAGTTTTGCCAGGATCGATACGTCTGTCCGTGCGCAGACGGTAACACCGAACCACCCAGGCCGCCGGGCGACTGACTCGGGCCGACCGGCCAGGCCACATTTCGGGGAGATGAACCAGTTCAGATGTCCCGTTTCGCCACAGAGGCCGAGCCGATCGGGTAATCGTTTGAGATTAGGAGGATGGGAATGGGCGCGAAGACAGTTCGGCGGATGGGTTCTGCTCTGATATGGGCTGCGGCGATCGCTGTGACCGGTTTGGTGACATCTGGCCACGCCACCGCTGAAC
>DAOUYK010000323.1 GCA_030666145.1 Mycolicibacterium sp.
CCGATGAACGCTGGCAACAGCAATTCCGTGCCGTTGCCGCCATGCACGATCCTCCACCTTTTTGAGTAGCGTGGGCGGCATGGCGACCGTATTCACCCAAATCATCAACGGGGCGATCCCGGGCCGATTCGTCTATGAGGACGATGAGATCGTGGCGTTCCTGACGATCGAACCGATGACTCAGGGCCACGTGCTGGTAGTACCGCGAGCTGAGATCGACCAGTGGCAGAACCTTGACCCCACAGTCTTCAGCAGGGTCATGGAGGTCTCACAGCTGATCGGCAAGGCAGTGTGCTTGGCTTTCGGTGCCGACCGCGCCGGAGTCATCATCGCCGGACTTGAGGTGCCCCATCTGCATGTCCATGTGTTCCCCGCACGAAAATTGTCGGACTTTGGATTCGCCAACGTCGACCGCAGCCCAACAGCGGAGACACTCGACGAGGCGCAGACGAAGATCAAGGCTGCGTTAGCGCAGCTGCGTTGCCTGCCACCGCCGCATCGGTGATGCGCGGCATGCTCACCCGAAAGCGACACCCATTGCCTGGCGCGGTGGTCACCCTGACGCTGCCACCATGCGAACGCACCAGGGAGTCGACTATCGACAGTCCCAGCCCGCTGCCGCCGGTAGTACGCGCCCTCGACGAATCCGTTCGATAGAACCGCTCGAATATGCGTTGGGCGTCCTCTGCGCTCATCCCCGGCCCCTCGTCGCAGACCTCGAGCACGGCATCGTCGGCGTCGGTTCCTACTCGCAGGGTCACGCCTACGTTCTCCGGAGTGTGCTGCAGTGCGTTGGCCACCAGGTTGCTCAGCACCTGACGCAGCCGAGCCTCGTCACCCACTACCTCAGGGGTGCCCGGCCCGTCGAAGATTTCCAGGCCGATCGTACGTTGCGGCGCGATCGACCGAGCGTCGTGTACGGCATCGGTGGCCAGCGCGAGCAGATCTACTGGATTCCTTTCCAGGGGACGCTGCACATCAAGCTGGGCCAACAGCAGCAGGTCCTCAACGAGCAAACCCATTCGGCGCGACTCACTTTCTATGCGACTCATCAACATCTCAACGTCACGGGCAGCGCCCTGACGGTACAACTCGGCGAACCCACGAATCGTTGTCAGCGGTGTCCGCAGCTCGTGGCTGGCGTCGGTGACAAAACGGCGCATCCGGTCCTCGGAGGTACGAGCCTGCTCTGCAGATGATTCCGATAAGGCCATCGCGCGCTGGATTTGCGCGAGCATTCCGTTTAGCGCCGACGACAATCGCCCGACCTCTGTGCGTGGGTCCCGTTCGGGTACGCGACGGTCCAATTGGCCGGCGGCGATCGCGGCGGCCGTCTGCTCGACCTCTGACAACGGACGCAGGCTGCGCCGCACGACGGCATAGCCGACGACACCAAGCAACAACAGGACTGCCGCCCCGATGCCCAGCTGTGTATAGAACAGCCACCGCATGGTCGACTTCACCTCGGAAAGGCTGATGGCCATCGTGGTCCGCTCCCCGCGCGGTCCAGTTACCGTCATCGCGCGCCACTGGACGTTGGGGTGACCAACTGACCCGACAGTCACCGGTGCCGGTCCCACGTCGTTGTTAGCGGGCAGCGCTGGCTCGGCAACGTAGTCGTTGACCGCCAACCAATGGCGCCCCTGCGAGTCGATGCCACGGACATAGAAGTCGGTCGGGGGATGCTCCAGGGTGGGGTCCTCATCAGTAACCAAGGACAGCTGGCCGGGCAGCTGCGCCCAGCCCCGCGAGGCCTCGATCAAGCTGTGGTCCACCCGGTTGATCAAGCTGTGCCGCAAGATCGTCGACTCTGCGATGCCCGAAGCCACCAAACCACAGCCCACCAGCACCAACGTCGCGGCCACTAGCCCTACGCGAAGCGGAATACCACGACGGAGTTGCTGCCTGATCAGATCCACCACGCCACCATTGTTACGCTCTTGGGCGCTGACCGGCGCTCGCGGGCTCGACTGAGGATCGCTCAGCGCGGCTCGCGCAGGACATAACCGACCCCACGCAGCGTTTGCAGCAGACGTTTTTCGCCGGTATCGATCTTGCGCCGCAGGTAGGAAACGTAGGACTCGACGACGTTCACATCTCCGCCAAAGTCATAGCGCCACACGTGATCGAGGATCTTCGGCTTGGAAAGTACTGTGCCCGCGTTGATGATGAAGTACCGCAGCAGCGTGAACTCTGTTGGTGACAGGGAGACGGGCTCACCGGCCTTCCACACTTCGTGGGTGTCCTCGTCGAGTTCGATGTCGGCGAACGTCAGCCGCGCTATCCGTGGCTCCTCGTCGCCCAGGCTGACCCGCCGCAGTATCACTCGTAGCCGTGCGACAACCTCTTCGAGGCTGAATGGCTTGGTTACGTAGTCGTCGCCACCCAGCGTCAGACCGGTGATCTTGTCCTGCAGGGTGTCGCGGGCGGTCAGAAACAAGGCTGGAGCGTCGATCCCGTCGTCTCGCATTCGCCGCAACAACCCGAAGCCGTCCATCCCGGGCATCATGACGTCGAGAATGATCGCGTCGGGCCTGAACACCCGCGCCTTGTCGAGGGCGGCGGCGCCGTTGGACGCCGTGTGAACCTCGAAGCCCTGGAACTTCAAACTCACTGAGAGTAATTCGACGATGGTGGCCTCGTCATCGACCACCAACACGCGTGCTTCTGGGACTTTTTCTTGAATCGGTATGGCCATGACTCTTAATGTCTACCAATTTGCTTGGAAGAACCCGTTCGCTAACTGTGCACTTCCTGTGAGTTTACAGCTTTTGACCATACACTTATCGGATGAACCTTGGGAAAGTCATCGCGGACGTAGCGACCGCCCCTGTCCGGGTCGGCCTCGCGGCGGCCGATACCGGACTCGATGTTGCGGCCATTGCACTAGGGCTTGTGAAGCAATCCCTGGGCGAGGGGGGTGCGCAGACAGTGAACCCGATTACCGACGTACTGCCTCTGCGCGGCGCAATCATCGGCGCCAACCGGGTTGCCGAGTTAACCGAAGACGACAGGGCG
>DAOUYK010000179.1 GCA_030666145.1 Mycolicibacterium sp.
GTTCAAGTTCTGCTGTGGAGAGGCACTCCGTAGGTGAAGCGTACGTCGTGGTCGTCGGGCTTGTCGGTATCTGGTGATGGAAACGGCGCGGTGGCCCATGCCGGCAGCGCTGGCCTGCGGCTTCTCGCCGATCAGGTCGGCCTGAGCGGCGCGTTGTCGGCGGCGTTAGCGCGCGGTTCGTTCTCGCCGGTTCATGATCGGGGTCGGGTGCTCACGGATGTGGCGGTGATGCTCGCCGATGGCGGTGAGGCTATCGCCGACATCGACGTGCTGCGCCATCAGTCTCCGGTGTTGGGTCCGGTGGCTTCGGCGCCGAAGGTGTGGCGGGCCCTGGCCGAGTTGACCTCGGCGCGGCTGCGGCGGATCGAGGCGGCCCGCGCTCGGGTGCGCCGACGCGCACCCATCGCATCACGGTGATCTGGTCTTTGATTCCGAAGTTCCCGGAGATGTCGCTGCCGTTGCCGTAGTAGCGCATGAACCCCAACGGCCCCTGTCGATAGTTGATCGTCGCCACAGCGACGTCGTTGGCAGTCAGAGGACATTGACGATTTCGGCGTGGGGCGTCGACACAGGTGTGAACCGGGCGGGTTTTCTGAAGAGATTCACTCGATACATATTCCGCGTGGAAATGCACATGACGCACAGCTGGTCTGGGCCGGATCGCGGGAGGACTCATCCCAGGATGAGGCCCGAAGTCGGCACGCCGGTGCCCGCGGTGACCAGCACATGCTCTACGTCTGGCACCGGGTTCACCGATGTCCCGCGCAGTTGACGCACCGCTTCAGCGATACCATTCATGCCATGGATGTATGCCTCGCCCAATTGGCCGCCGTGGGTGTTTATGGGCAATCTGCCGCCGATCTCGATCGCACCATCGGCGACGTAATCCTTGGCTTCCCCCTGCCCGCAGAAGCCGAGCTCTTCGAGCTGTATCAAGGTGAACGGGGTGAAGTGGTCATAGAGGATCGCGGTCTGGATATCGGTGGGCCGCATGCCGGACTGTTGCCAGAGTTGCCTGCCAACCAAACCCATTTCAGGCAGCCCAAGCTCCGGCCGGTAGTAGCTGACCATCGAGTACTGATCCGAGCTGGAGCCTTGAGCCGCTGCCTCGATGATTGCGGGCCGGTGCTTAAGATCTCTGGCGCGTTCGGGCGTCGTCACGACCAACGCCACCCCGCCATCGGTCTCTTGGCAGCAGTCGAGAAGGCGCAGCGGCTCGGCGATCCAGCGTGAGCTCTGGTGTTCCTCGATGGTGATCGGCTTACCGTAGAAGTACGCCTTGGGGTTGTTCGCCGCATGCCTGCGGTCAGCCACCGAGACGGCGCCGAAGTCTCTGCTGGTCGCACCCGAAAGGTGCATATAGCGCTGGGCGATCATGGCCACCTGCGCGGCAGGCGTCGACAATCCGTGCGGATACCCGAATGAATTGTCGACCCCGGTGGAGTCGGCGTTCTCCACCAGCCGCATCTGCACCTGACCGAACCGCATCCCGGAGCGTTCGTTGAAGGCACGATATGCCACAACGCATTCCGCGACTCCCGTCGCGACTGCGATCGCCGCCTGCTGAATCGTCGCGCAGGCCGCGCCGCCACCGTGGTGGATCTTGGAGAAGAACTTCAACTCCCCGATCCCGGTGGCGCGCGCGACGGCCACCTCGGTGTTGGAATCCATTGTGAACGTGACCATGCCGTCGACGTCCGCGGGAGTCAGACCAGTGTCGTCGAGTGCACTGTGCACCGCCTCGGCAGCAAGTCGCAGCTCGCTGCGACCGGAGTTCTTCGAAAACTCCGTGGCGCCGATACCGACGATCGCCGCCTTGCCGGACAGACCAGCGGTCACGCAGCACCTCCGATAGTCATTGTGGCGGTGGCGATCACGTGATCACCCAGGCTGTTGCTTCCGGTGATCCTGAGCGTGATCAGACCGTCTGATATCTCAGTGACCTCGCCGCGGAATGTGACCGTGTCGTAGACGTACCAGGGCACACCCAGCCGCAGGGCGATCGACCTGATGACGGCCGTGGGGCCCGCCCAGTCAGTGATAAAGCGCTGCACCAGACCGGTATCGGTGAGGATGTTGACGAAGATGTCTTTGGACCCCTTGGCCTGCGCCTTGTCCCGGTCGTGGTGTACGTCCTGATAGTCACGCGTCGCGATGGCTGTCGAGACGATGAATGTCGGGTCGCCATATAGCTGGAGCTCGGGAAGCTTGGTACCGACCTGGGCTTCACGAACCGCCCCGGCGGCGGCGTCGGGCCCGGTCGCGCTCATTTGCCGGGCTCCCATGCATAGAGTGTCCATGCCGGTCCTGAATCCCCTTCGGGGAAGTCGATATACGTTGCTTGAACAGGCATTCCGATCTCAACTGTGGCTGGGTCGACATTGCGCAGCTCGCCGAGCATCCGCACCCCCTCTTCGAGTTCGACGAGGGCGATGACGAATGGCAGCGTGCGGCCGGGCACTCGTGGGGCATGGTGAACGACGAAACTGAACACCGTGCCCTTCCCGCTGGCGACGACGTAGTCGACGGTTGCGTCTGGCACATGATCGGCGGACTGCCACAACGCGGGCACCGGCGGATGTTGGAGGCTGCCGTCCGGCCGCTTTTGGATCCGCAGTTCGTGCGCGCGTACCCCGTCCCAGAAGAATCTGGTGTCCTTCGATGACGAGGGTCGCATCATCGAATCGGCATCGAGGTCTTCGGGCACCAGTGATGATGCAGAACCTTGAGCTGAATCCGCTTCCGAGGGTCGAAACTTCATCATGCGCCACATCATCTCGGCGACAGGGTATTCCTCATCGTCGCCGCAATGCCAGGTGATCCGCTGCGTGATGAAGAATCCCTCGCCCAGTGCAGTCTGCTTGGGACCCACGACGTCGGTTAGCTCCGCTGCAACACTCACTTCCTCACCGGGGCGCAGATAACGGTGATAAGTCTGCTCGCAGTTAGTGGCTACCACGCCGATATAGCCTGCTTCATCGAATAATTCGAGGGTCTTACTGAGCGGATCGTCATCGGGACGCACACCGCCCAGACCCATCATCGTCCACACCTGGATCATCGCCGGCGGGGCGACGACTCCGGCATGTCCAGCCGCCTTAGCGGCAGCGTCGTCAACGTAGATCGGATTCTTGTCGCCCATGGCGTCTAGCCAGTGGTCGACCATGGGCTGATTTACCGGGTGCCGAGCGGACCTTGGCGTGCTCTTGCCCTCAGCCTTGACACGCTCCACAACGGCTTTGATGTCTTCGACACCTTTCTGCTCTACGCGCATGCGCTGACCGCCATTCACCTCGGAACCCTCGGCACTTTCAGCCCGGCTGCGGCGATCATCTCGCGCATCACCTCGTTGACACCTCCGCCGAACGTGATCACCAGGTTGCGTTTGGCCATCTTGTCCAGCCAGTCGAGCAATTCACCGGTATCCGGATCGGCTGGGTTGCCGTATTTTCCGACGATCTCCTCGGCCAGCCGGCCGACGTCTTGGATGCGTTCGGTGGAAAACACTTTCGTCGCCGCCGCGTCAGCGACGTCGATGGTCTCACCCGACGCCGCTACCTGCCAGTTCAGCAATTCGTTGACCCGCCAGATCGACTTGATCTGACCCAGCAGTCGCTGCACGTCGCTGTGCTCGATCGGTGTGACGCCGTCGGAGCCCGGTTTAGACGCCCACGCAAACACCCGATCGTAGATTCCGGCGACGCGGCCGGCGGGGCCTAGTCCGACGCGCTCATGGTTGAGCTGGGTAGTGATCAGTTTCCAGCCTCCGCTCTCCTCGCCGACGAGCATGTCGGCGGGAACCCGCACGTCGTTGTAGTAAGTCGCATTGGTGTGATGGGCGCCGTCGGACAAGATGATCGGCGTCCAGGAAAAACCCGGATCCTTGGTGTCGACTATCAGGATCGAGATTCCCTTGTGCTTAGCGGCGTCCGGGTCTGTTCGGCACGCAAGCCAGATGTATTCGGCGTCGTGGCCACCGGTTGTCCACATCTTCTGGCCGTTGACGATATATTCGTCGCCGTGCCTCACCGCGGTTGTGCGTAACGAGGCGAGATCGGTGCCCGCCTCCGGTTCTGAGTAGCCGATGGCGAAATGTATTTCTCCGGAAAGGATTCCGGGAAGAAACTTCTTCTTCTGTTCTTCGGTGCCGTACACCTGCAACGTGGGCCCCACGGTCTGGAGGGTGACAAGCGGCAGTGGGACGTCGGCCCGGTTGGCCTCATTGACAAATATCTGCTGCTCGATCGGGCCGAAGCCAAGGCCCCCATACTCCGTGGGCCAGCCGACCCCGAGTTTGCCGTCTGAGCCCATCCGTTTGATCACCGCGCGGTAGGCGTCGTTATGCCGGTCGGACTCCATCGCCGCTTCCTCTTCGGCCGTGATGAGAGTCGAAAAGTACTGCCGCAGATCGGCTTGCAGCTGCCGCTGCTCGGGTGTCAATTCGATGTGCATTACGCTCCCACCAGATCGAGGCGGTGCGAGGGGCCGCCCAGCAGTCGGGTTAAATCCTTGATCGAAGAGTAGTAGCGGTCCATCGGGTAGGTGACATCCATTCCCATGCCGCCATGCAGGTGGTGACAAATCCTCATCGCCGGCGGAGCCTGCGATGAGAGCCAGTAGGCGAGCACGGCCAGATCGTCATCGGCATCAAGGCCAGCAGAGAGTAGCCACACAGCTGATGTCGCGACCAAAGAGATTGTCCGAGCAGCGATGTAGACCTCGGAAAGCTGTGCGGCCACGGTCTGGAATGTCGACAACGGCCGACCGAACTGCTCCCTGGTAGCGACGTAGTCTGCGGTGAGCCGTAGTGCTCCCGCCGCCAAGCCTGCGGACAGGGCGCCGATCGCGGCCAGCACGAGCTGGTTGACCCGATGGGCAGTGGCGCCCTCCAAGACATCGGAATCAGCGACGTCGACATCAACGAACGACGCCACGAACTCCTCGGAACCGTTCGAGGTCGGCGTCTTCGTGAGCGTCAGTCCGTCAGCCTTGCCGGAGACGACCGCGACTCCACTGTCAGTGCTGACTACGATCCAATCAGCTTGTCCCGCATAGCCTACGGCGATTTTGGTGCCGTTCAACTTGCCATCGGTCAATCGCACTGCGGGATGGGGCGGCAGCGATTCGCCGGGCTCGTTCAGCGCAAACGTCAGGATCGAGCCCTTCGCCGTGCCCGCCAGGTACCGATCCTGCTGAGATTGCGAGGCTAGGTCCAGCAGGATCGCTGTGGCTCCCAGTGTGGCCAGCGCCGGGCTGATCGTGCCATGCCTGCCGATCTCGGTCAGGGCGGTCGCGATCTCGGCAAAACCCACACCGTCACCGCCGAGACGTTCGGGTACGGCAAGCGCAGTTACCCCGCCGGCAACCATGGCATCCCAGCTGTTATCACGCTCGAGCACCGACGTCACCACATCGGCGACAGCCTGCTGCCCTTCATTGGGACTGAAATCCACCCGAGCCCTCCTTGATCTGATTGCACTCAGCGGGAGTCGGGGCTGCCGGTGCCCGTGTAGTCCATCTGCCAGTGCTTGATTCCGTTGAGCCACCCGGACCGCAGCCGTTCCGGCTCTCCGATCGGTTTGAGATCTGGCATGTGATCGGCAACCGCGTTAAAGATGAGATTGATGGTCATCCGCGCCAGGTTGGCCCCAACGCAGTAGTGGGCACCGGTGCCGCCGAACCCGACGTGCGGGTTCGGGTCGCGCAGAATATCGAACTTATAGGGGTCCTCGAATACTTCCTCATCGAAATTGGCCGAACGGTAAGACATCGCCAGTCGTTGGCCCTTCTTGATCTGCACGCCGGACAGTTCGGTGTCCTCGGTTGCGGTGCGCTGGAACGATGTGACCGGAGTGGCCCAGCGAACGATCTCGTCTACGGCGGTCGCAGGGCGCTCCTTCTTGAACAGCTCCCATTGATCCGGGTTGTTCGCGAAGGCGATCATTCCGTGAGTGATCGAGTTGCGGGTGGTCTCGTTGCCGGCCACGGCCAGCATGATGACGAAGAAACCGAATTCGTCGTCAGAGAGCTTCTCGCCGTCGATGTCGGCCTTGATCAACTCCGTGACGATGTCGTCGGTCGGATGCTTCGCGCGTTCGTCGGCCATCGCCATCGCGTACACGATCAGGTCCAGCGACGACTGCTCAGGATCGATGTCGGCGTACTCGGGATCATCGGCACCGGTCATCTCGTTAGACCACCGAAACAGCTTGTCGCGGTCTTCCTGGGGAACCCCAAGCAGACCGGCTATGGCCTGCAGGGGTAACTCGCACGACACCTGCTCGACGAAGTCGCCGCTGCCCTCGGCGGCCGCTGCCTTGGCGATACTCTGGGCGCGCCGGGCGAGTTCCTCCTCGAGCCGTCCAATGGCCCGCGGCGTGAACCCGCGCGAAATGATCTTGCGCAGCCGGGTGTGGTGCGGTGCATCCATATTGAGCATGACGCTGCGCTGCATCTCGATCTTCTCGAAAGGCATGTCTTTCGGCCAGACCGGGATCACGCCATTCTGCCAGCTGGAAAAGATGTCGCTGCGCCGCGAGACTTCCTTGACGTCGGCATGCTTGGTGAGCAGCCAGTAGCCCTTGTCGCCGAAGCCGCCGGCGCCCTCGGGCACCTCGACCCAGTGGATAGGCTCTGAACTACGCAGCTCGGCGAATTCAGCCACCGGCAGACCATCACGGGCGAGGTCAGGATCAAGGAAATCGAAGTCGGCGCTAATCTTGGCGGATAGACCCTCAGGGGCAGTCACAGTGTGCACTCCTCAATTGCAACGTGTTCTAGTGCCAGTAAAACATGCCTCCTACGCAGATCAAAGGCTTGGCAGTATCGCGGCTTGTCAGGCTTATGAAACGTGTTCTAGCCTGACGGAATGGGTAACCCTGTCATCGTTGAAGCCACCCGCAGCCCGATCGGCAAGCGGAAGGGATGGCTGTCGGGGCTGCACGCTACCGAGTTACTCGGAGCCACCCAGCGGGCGCTTGTCACAAAGGCAGGCATCGACCCGGGCGACGTGGAACAGGTCATCGGCGGCTGTGTGACACAGTTCGGCGAACAGTCCAACAACATCACCCGGGTGGGCTGGTTGGTGGCCGGGTTGCC
>DAOUYK010000068.1 GCA_030666145.1 Mycolicibacterium sp.
AGAGGCGACGATTCTGGCCAACTCGATCCGGCCGTGGACGCCGCCTCCCGCGCCACCACCGCCACCGGCGGACCCCAACGCGCCACCACCGCCACCGGCGGACCCCAACGCGCCACCACCGCCACCGGCGGACCCCAACGCACCACCGCCATCTCCGGCGGATCCCAACGCGCCGCCACCACCGCCACCACCGCCGGCCGTTGGCGTGCCGGTCCCGGTAGACCCGGCCACGGCCCCGGAGATGCTGCCGCCTGCGTAGCGCTTCGTGTCCGTTTTTACGGCCAAACCGTTACCCGCAGCGGGTATACCTGGGTCATAGCCGCGGCCGCTACGGGCCCGGCTGGCAACAGGTAGGAGATTGCAATGGAGATCGTTGCAGCGACTGAATTCCTTGCACGTTCGTCGACCCTGACGAGCGTTGGGTGGATCGGCTACATGATCATCGGTGCTATTGCCGGGTGGCTAGCCGGGAAGATCGTCAAGGGCGGCGGTTCCGGCATCCTGATGAACATCGTCATCGGTGTGATCGGCGCCCTCATCGGCGGGTTCCTGCTGAGCTTCTTTCTCGACACCGCCGCTGGCGGCTGGTGGTTTACCTTGTTCACTGCGGTCCTGGGCTCGGTGATCTTGTTGTGGATCGTAGGGACGGTCCAGAAAAAGAAGGTCTAGCCCGCGATCGAGGCGGTCTTTGGCCGTGATTGACCCTGGCATGCGCGCTTGGCAGGTGCACCGGCCCGGCCCCATCTTGAGCCGACCCCTCGTATGCACCACCGTGCCGGTTCCTCGGCCCGGCGCAGACGAGTTGCTCGTCGCCGTGAACGTATGCGGGGTCTGCCGCACCGATCTGCACGTCACCGAGGGTGATCTGCCAGTTCACCGGCCGCGGGTGATCCCCGGGCACGAGGTGGTCGGGGAGGTCGTCCAGATCGGCGCAGACGTCCAGGCGCAATTCGCAGTGGGGGACCGCGTCGGTATCGCTTGGCTGCGTGACACGTGCGGGGTCTGCGTCTATTGCATGCGCGGTCAGGAAAACCTGTGCGGGGCATCTCGCTACACCGGATGGGACGCCGACGGCGGCTACGCCGAGTTCACCACGGTACCTGCTGCTTTCGCGCTTCGGCTGCCCGCGGGCTACTCCGATTCCGAACTCGCTCCGCTGCTGTGTGCGGGTATCATCGGCTACCGCGCACTGGCACGCGCTGAGCTACCCTCCGGCGGCCGACTGGGTATCTACGGTTTCGGCGGTAGCGCTCACCTCACCGCCCAGGTGGCTATGGCGGAGGGGGCCGAGGTTCATGTGATGACGCGTGGCGAGAAAGCCCGCGAGCTTGCCCTGGCGCTGGGCGTCGCCTCTTCTCAGGGCCCAGAGGATCGGCCACCGGTAGCACTGGACGCGGCGATCCTCTTCGCGCCGGTAGGCGATCTCGTGCTGCCCGCCCTCGAGGCGCTGGATCGGGGCGGCACCCTGTCGATCGCAGGGATCCACCTCAGCGATATCCCGACGCTGAACTACCAGCGCCACTTGTTCCAGGAAAGGCAACTTCGCTCGGTGACCTCGAACACCCGAGCCGACGCGCAGGCATTCCTACATTTCGCGGCACGGCATCGACTCCAGGTCACCAACCCGAAGTACTCACTCGATCGGGCCGACGAGGCACTTCGCGACCTGAGCGCTGGGCGGATCGCCGGTGCCGCGGTACTGACCATCTAGAGCACCTCGGTTGCCGGCGCACGTCACCGGGGTCATCGTCAGCCTGAGGGTTCAGATCCTAACGAGCGGCATCAAACCCGGTTACCACCGCAGCATCGGTAGCGGCCTCGTGGGATTATGGACGGCATAGCGGGTCAGCCCGCGGACCAAAATGCATGGAAACCCACGTAGGGCAGTTCGGCGACGACAGCCTTGATTGAGGACCGACTGATCCCGCCGGCTATGAGCCCCCGGCTGACATCGATTCGATCGGCCACCCGGAAGGTTTCGGCCAGTTCGTCGCCGGCTGATCGCAACCGGTGGTGCTCGGTGACCATCCTGCGAACGCCCGCGATGTCGGTGATGCCGAACTCACCGGCGAACGGCAATGCCAGGTCGGCAGACTTTTCTAGATAGTCGAAAGTGTTCGCCGTCCAGATACCCAAATCGTGCACCGCCCAGGCCAATGCCGCCGTATCCGGGACCGCACGGTCCAGGAGTAGTTGGTGATAGTTCAGAGAGCGTTAGACGTGATTGCGGTAAGCCTGTAGGTCGGCGCCCAGTTCTTGGCGATGCCGGTCAAGGACGGCGTCAACGATGGGATGGGTGAGGACAATGTGAGATGACATGTTCAGCGCCGCGGTGTCGATCCATCAGGTTGACCATCGGCTGGCCTCCAGAAGTGAACGGCGGCCGACCTCAATGCTGTTGTCTGGACCTTCGACAACGCAACGAAATACGGGAACCACGTGTTGGATAGGGTTGACCGGGTGGACATTGCGATCGCCGGAGCCGGACCTACCGGGCTGACCCTGGCGTGTGCGCTGCTAGAGCGTGGGGTCAGTGTGCGCGTCTTCGACGCAGCGGCCGAACCGGCGACGACCTCGCGGGCGTTGGCTTTGCAGCCTCGCGGGGTAGAAGTACTCGATCGCATCGATGCTCTGGGGGTCTTGCCGAGCGTGCCATAAAGACCATGAGCGCAACGGTATATGCCGGCGACCGCCCAATCCTGCGTTTACAACTAGGACGCTGACTCCTCGACAAGAGCCACCCGATCCTGATCGTTTCGCAGGTGGAAATCGAAGCCGAGATGCGTCGAAGATTCAACGAACTGGGAGGGCGCGTCGAGTGGGGCACACCCGTGCTCGATGCGAAACTCGACGAGACCAACCTCGCCCTGACCGTCGGCGATCCGGCGACAATGGTGCATGCCGACTGGCTGGTAGGTTGCGATGCTGCGCACAGCATGGTGCGCAAAATCTCTGGAGTCGATTTCCCCGGTGCGCCGGTCATCGAGCGGTTTCTGCTCGCCGACGTGCACGCCGACCTTCCTGTCGGTCGCGACGGCACCGGTGTTTGTCTGCACCAAGACGGAATGTTCGCAATCTTTCCGTTGCCGGGCAAGAATCTATGGCGTCTGATGGCCGACGTCGACGTAGAGGCAGGCGATGTCCTCGCTCAAATATGCCGATTGCTGCCAACGCGTACAGCCATAACGGGGGCGCGCATCGCCGCCGCGGAGTGGACCTCAACATTCAGGATTCAACGTCGAATCGCGTCACACTACCGCCGGGGCCGGATCTTGCTGGCTGGCGATGCGGCACACATCCACAGCCCCTTCGGCGGGCAGGGACTGAACACCGGTATCGGCGACGCGGAGAACCTGGCATGGAAGCTGGTGTTGGTGGCCAAAGGCCTTGCGGCCCAAATGCTGTTGGACAGATACGAGGCCGAGCGGCGGCCTATTGCGAAAGATGTGCTAGCCGGGACGACCGTGGTAACCAAAGTTCTACTCGGAACCAACCCGGTCGCCAGAGTGCTGCGAGATCGGTTGATTCTTCCAGTGCTCAACCGCCCGATCATGCAGGACCGATTGCTTGCTCAGGCGAGCCAGCTCTCGGTGTCCTATCGGCACGGGCCGCTGACACCGAAGAGACAGATTCCACTGGGCCTACGTCCGGGTGATCGAGTACCCGACATGGACTGCCGACGACGCGACGGCACCGCTACGCGGTTGCACCGCGAGCTCGCGGGACGGTGGGCGCTGGTCATACCCACTGGCGGCGACATCACCCCGGCACACGCGCGGGCGATCAGCCGGCTGGGCGATGAGGTCGTCCTACTTGACGCCGCGGTGTCCGACACGCTGCTGATCCGGCCTGACGCCCATCTGGGCTGGCGGCACAAGCATGCAAAAGTGAAGCTTGAACCCTGGCTGGACAACATTCTCGCTGGCGAGCACACCAGGGTCGGCGCTTAGGAACCAGCCGGGCGGCCGCCTGGGATCTCCTGCGACTCGCAGCCACTCCGGCCAAAGGCGATGAGCATTGATATGCCCCGTTTCGGGTCGGCAACCGGGCCCGCACACAGAGGCGAGGCACGGAAGCGCCGCGAGCTAGCTCAGGCTAGGTGCCATACCAACGCGGCGGTCAACGCGCCCAGCCCGTTGAGCGACCAGTGCAGGGCGATCGGGGCTATGAGACTACCGCTACGACGCCGTAACCAGGTGAACACGAAACCGGCCGCCGCGGTCACCAATACGGCTCCGATAACGCCGGCGGTCATGCCGAAAACTCCGCCCCCCAGGATTCTGGTGAACCCCACATTGCTTGCCGTGAGCCCCATCGAGGTGGAGATATGCCACATGCCGAACAGTACCGATCCCGCGGCCGCGACCCCGCGGAATCCCCACGCACGGTTCAGCGCACCGTGTAGCACGCCCCGGAAGGCGAGTTCCTCGGGAATGACGGTCTGCAGGGGAATGATGATCATCGAGGCGATCAACGCGCCCGACAGCGTCGCGTAGTTGTCGTTGAGGAACATCGGCCGTGTCCACGGCAGCAGTGCGCCGACGGCTATCACCGTCCCGACAAGCGTGACGGCCGCCAGCGCATAGCCGGCACCGGACTTCCAATGCTCACGACCCAACCCGATCTCCGACCACCCCAACCCACGCGAGCGGACCAACATCAGTAGTCCGACGGCGGCCGCAGGGACAACTGCGATATTCGCCCATGGTGTGGTGAAGTGCGCCAGCAGGTTCGTCAGCGCCAGCACGACGATGACGATTGCAATGTCGGCGTAGATCCTGAAGTGGTGCAGCGCGGACAGCTGAGCCACAAACGGGTGGGCTTCTTGTGGTGCAGCGACCGCGCTGAGGTCAGACATGACCGTCTTAGAGTACCCGCTTGTGACATCGGCGCAGCTCAGTTGTGGTTCATTTCACCAAGACATGATTCCCCGCCTAACGTGTTGCCGGCCCCGGAAGCGATATCAGCCTCTACTGCGGTGTCCAGGCCGGCTCCCTGGCCCCCGAGGGCCCTCACTCCCTGATCTCAAAAAGATCTGTGCCGTGAGAGTGGGGGACCGCGGACATGGAGTCTTGTCTGCATCCAATTCGGCATTCGGGCATGATCCAACCCGTACCCGATGGTGCGAATATTGATCCTTCGCGCCGCTATGGTGATTAGTCGAGAGCAGCAGAAGGGTAGGGCGGTCGATGACCGAGGGATCGTTGCTGACCTCCGTGCGTGTGCTTGATCTGTCGTCGGGACACGGTGCCGCGGTCGGCAGGCTGCTGGCCGACCTGGGCGCCGAAGTGCTCAAGATCGAAGCACCCACCGATACAGCCGCCCGGCTCGCGACGCCCACCGTGGCTGGGACCAGCATCTCGTTCCTGCTGAACAACGCTAACAAACGCTGCGCCCGGCTGGATCCGGCGCGTTCAGACGATCGCCAGCTGCTGATCGAACTAGCCAGCACTGCCGATATCGTCATCGATTCTGGAAACCCCGGCAATGCAAAGGCATTCGGCACATCGCTGGAGTCCCTGGCAAAACAGTTCGACCATCTTGTCGCGGTGTCGGTCAGCGACTTCGGCCTAGCGGGGCCCTACTCGTGCTGGCGGGCCACCGACGCGGCGCTATACGCGATGTCGTCGGCGCTGTCGCGGACCGGGCCGACGGTCGGCACCCCGGTGCTGCCACCGACCGGTGTCGCGTCAACGACGGCGGCGGTGCAGGCGACATGGGCCGCTCTGGTCGCGTACTACGATCGATTACGCTGCGGAAAAGGGGAATTCATCGACTTCTCCCGATTCGAAGCGGTAGTGCAAGGACTCGATCCGCCCTTCGGTGTCGAGGGCCAGGCCGCCGCCGGCCTCAAAACCACCACTGAGCTGTGGCGCGGCCGCCCCCGAAACCAACAGATCTACCCCATCTTCGAATGCTGCGACGGACACGTGCGGATCTGTCTGTTGTCGGCCCGCCAATGGCGAAGCATGCGGGCCTGGCTGGGCGAGCCAGAACAGTTCTGCGACCCCGCTTTCGACACCATCGGGACGAGGTACGCCGCCTCCGGGGAGCTCAACGCCGCGATCGGCCAGTTGTTCGAGCGACAGACCATGGCATCCCTGGTCGCACAGGGCCAGGCTCGCGGCGTGCCGATCGCCGCAGTGCAGACACCGGCAGCCGCGCTGTCAGCGGATCATTTCAGGGCAACGGGCGCATTGTCCGATGCCGAGGTAGCGCCCGGGGTGACGGTTACGATTCCGGTGGGCCCGCTGGTGATCGATGGTCGTCATCACGGTTACCACCACCCGGCTCCTGCGGCGGGCGCTGACCAGCCGAAGTGGGCGACCCCGCGGACACCAACTGCGCGGCAGGTCGGGGAGGTGACCAACCGACCGTTTGACGGCCTCCGGATCCTGGACCTCGGGGTGATCGTCGCTGGCGGAGAACTGGGTCGGCTGTTCGCCGATCTAGGCGCCGAGGTCATCAAAATCGAGAATCCGGCGTATCCCGACTGGCTACGGCAGGCGGCGGCGGGAAAGCCGATGGGCAGGTCCTGGGCACTGAGCCACCGCAACGAGTCCAGCCTGGGCCTGGATCTGCGGCAACCGTCCGGCGCCGAACTGTTCAGCCAGCTGGTCCGGGGCGCCGACGCTGTCTTCGCCAACTTCAAACCGGGAACCCTGGCTGCGCTCGGATTCTCCTACGATCAGCTTCGGGCCCTAAATCCTCGCATCGTGCTGGCCGAGAGCAGCGCATTCGGCGACCGCGGGCCGTGGAGTGCACAGATGGGCTACGGCCCGCTAGTTCGGGCGGCGACCGGCGTCACCTGGCTATGGACGTCGCAAGATGCAGAGCCGGGCAGGTACTACGACGCAACGACGATCTTTCCCGACCACGTCGTCGCCAGGCTCACCGCGATCGCCGCCTTGGCCGTGCTTATTCGGCGCAAGCAAACCGGGGTCGGCGGATACGTGCACATCGCGCAGGCCGAAGCGGCGATCAATCAGCTTGCACCAGCCTATGTGGCTGAATCCGCCAGGGCTGCAGGGGTTCCAGTAGCCGAGGATGAGGCAATTCACGCGGTGTTCCCGTGTGCCGGTCAAGACGAATGGTGTGTCATCTCGATAGAGTCCGCACAGCACCGGGCGACCCTGGCCGGATTAATCGGGCACGCCGACCTGCCCGAAGACCGCCGCAGGTTGATCGCGACGATCTCTCGATGGACCGCGGCGCGGGACAAGAACGAAGTCGCCGCGCAGCTGCAAAGTCTGGGCATCTCGGCAGCGCCGATGAACCGCGCGGCCGACGTGATCAACGACCCGCAACTCGTCTTCAGACAATTGTTCAGCGAGCTCGAGCATCCACTCTTGGACACAGCCATACCCACCGAAACCGCACCGGCACCGTTCACCCGCATACCCCGGGCATCGCTGCGGCCAGCGCCCATGCCCGGCGAACACACCCGCGCGATCTGCCAGAAGGTCCTAGGGTTGAGAGCCGAGCAGATCGATCGGCTCGTGGCAGACAGAGTGCTCTTCACCGGCCAGAACTTCTAGGGAGGCACGATTGACGTCCCTGCACCCCAGGACGCCGGTACTGGTCGGCTACCAGCAGATCAACCAGCACACCAAGAATCCCAGCGTCGAACCGGTCGACCTGATGGTGGCTGCCGCGCAGGCCGCCGCCGACGCCCGCGTACTCGAGTCGCTCGACACGATAAATATCGTCAACCTGCTTTCATGGCGCTATCGGGATCCGGGACTGCTTCTCGCACGACGTCTCCGCGCCGACAAGGCTAGGACCAGCTATACGGGCGTCGGCGGAAACGTTCCCCAGACGCTGGTGAACCAGGCCTGCCTGGACATCCAGCAGGGTATCGCCGATGTCGTACTGATCGCGGGAGCGGAGACCTGGCGGACGAAAAGCCGGATGCGGGCAGCCGGGACCAAGCCCGACTGGACACGGCAGAGCGATTCGGTACCAATCGCGCCGGGTTCCGACGACCCGGTGCCGATGGCCGGGTCCGCGGAGATCCGGATCGGGTTGGTTCGGCCCGCCGACGTCTATCCGATGTTCGAGCAAGCGTTGCGAATCGCTGAGGGTGAGTCACCTGACCAACATCGCCGTCGCATCGGTGAACTGTGGTCGCAGTTCAGCGCTGTAGCCGCAACCAATCCACACGCCTGGACCAGGAAAGCATTATCGGCCGAGCAGATCTGGCGGGCAACACCCGACAACCGAATGATCAGCTGGCCCTACACCAAGCTGATGAACTCCAACAACATGGTCGACCAGGGCGCGGTACTGATCCTGACCTCGGCGGAGAAGGCGACCCAGCTTCAGATTCCCACGGACCGTTGGGTCTTCCCATACGCCGGGGCCGACTCGCACGACACCTACGCGATCGGTGAGCGGGCGGAGTTCTTCACCTCGCCGGCGATCAGGATCGCCGGCAGGCGGGCGCTGGAACTTGCAGAGGTCGGGATCGACGATATCGAGCTCGTTGACGTGTACTCCTGCTTCCCGTCAGCGGTTCAGATCGCCGCCAGGGAGCTCGGACTACCGGTCGGAGATCCGAGCCGCCCCTTGACCGTTACCGGCGGCCTGACCTTCGCCGGGGGCCCGTGGAACAACTACGCCACCCATTCCATCGCCACCATGGCCGAGCGTCTGGTGTCACAGCCGGGCAGTCGCGGCTTGGTCACCGCCAACGGCGGCTACCTCACCAAGCACAGCTTTGGCATCTACGGGACCCAGCCGCCGAAGCACGAATTCCGCTGGGAAGATGTCCAACCCGTGGTCGACCGGGAGCCCACCCGCACAACTATGGCCGACTGGAGCGGAGTGGGCACGGTCGAATCCTGGACAACGCCCGTGGACCGGGACGGGAAGCCCGAGAAGGCATTTCTGGCGGTTCGAACCCCTGAAGACGCCCGTGTGCTCGCAGTGATCCCCGCCGGCGCCGACGCCGAGGCCACTGCAGCCGCCGATATGGCGGGCGCCACGGTGCGGGTCCATGCGGACGGCACAGCGTCACTAGAGTAGCTGGCGGCCGATATTCGGGCGAGGACCGTGGGCGCGAACAGCTGGCCTCGATTTTCGCCACCCGACACAGCAAAGAGCCTGCCGTTCGGGGGAAACGGCAGGCTCTTTGAGTGTGATGATGCTAGGCGGCGTTCTGAGCGCCCAGTACCCGCTGGATGTCGGGCTTCATCTGCTCCAACTGCTGACCCCAGTAGCCCCAGCTGTGGGTCCCATTCGACGGGAAGTTGAAGACACCGTTCGTGCCACCCGCCGCAATGTAGTTGTCACGGAAGCTGATGTTGGTCCGCAACGTGAATCCCTCGAGGAACTGCGCGGCCATCAGGTTCTGGGTGGGCATCCCGGAGTCCAGATCCGATGGAGTTCCGGTGCCGCAATACACCCAGATCCGGGTGTTGTTGGCCACCAGCTGAGCGATGTTGACCGTGGGGTCATTTCGCTTCCATGCAGCATCCGAAGACGGACCCCACATGCTCTCGGCGTTGAAGCCACCGGCGTCGTTCATCGCCAGACCGATCAGCATCGGCCACCAACCCTCGGACGGGTTCAAGAAGCCGGACAGTGAAGCGGCATAGATGAACTTCTGTGGGTAGTAGATCGCGTAGTTCATCGATGCGCTGCCGGCCATTGATAGGCCCACGACCGCGTTACCGTACTGTGACACACCGCGGTTGACCTCTAACCAGGCCGGGAGTTCCTGAGTCAGGAACGTCTCCCACTTGTAGGTGTAATTCTGGCCGTTACCCCGTGAGGGCTGATACCAGTCGGTGTAGAAACTCGACTGGCCGCCCACCGGCATCACCGTTGACAGGCCGGACTGGTAGAACCACTCGAACGCTGGGGTATTGATGTCCCAGCCGCTGTAGTCGTCCTGTGCCCGGAGGCCATCAAGTAAGTAGACCGCGTTGGGTCCACCGCCCTGGAACTGAATCCTAATATCGCGATTCATAGCCTGGGAGAACACATCCAGGTACTCGACCGGAAGACCCGGCCGGGAAAATGCTCCCGCAGTCGCCTGACCCCCGGCGAAGCCGATCAGCCCGGGCAGTGCTGCTGCCGCAATGGCCGCAGCGGCGACCCGGCGCACCCACTTACCTCGAAACTTCTCTTTCAACTCCATAGCGGCAACCACCCCACCTTTCTGTACAAGTCCCGCGTGCCTAGCAAAGCTGCCGTCTCTTTGCACGGCCAATGCAACACGTTCGGGCTAGCCGAGCAGCCTTGCGACACAACGAAACGACGTCGCGTTTGGCTAACGATTCCGACTCGAGGCGGACTCGCGACCAAACAGCCGATGTCACAACCACTGCCGAAGTGGATCGTTTCTACCGCGGAGCGAGAACGGCTGAGCTAAAGGTCAGCGCGGCACCAGCACCAGCCAGCCATGGGGTGGAATCGCAGCGTCGATCAGTACTTCCAGCCCAGGTGCGCCCGAGCCCGCCACCACCTCGGCGGCGGCGAACCCAAGTTCGGGCAGCGATACCCGCATCGCCTTACTGTCGACATTCAGTGCGACAACGAGTGCATTGTCGCCGTTCTGCGTGACGTAGACATAACCGTGATTGGTCACGTGCAACGGCGTGGTGCGCGCAGTGCGCAACCAGGGGTGACGTCGCCGCAGCCCGATGAGGTGCTGGTGGGCCCGGAACACCTGTTGCCCGTGCTCACCGACTCCCTCATGGGGAGAAACGAATTCGGGTCGTACAGCATCATCACCGCCGAAACGTTCCTCTTTGATGCCGCGGTAGGCGGCCTCGTCGCCGGCATAGACGCTGGGTGTTCCGCCGGTAGTCAGCAGGATGGCCAGCGCGTGTTCGACGTGGTCCGGGTTCGCCAACATAGTCGCGATCCGGGTCACGTCGTGGTTGCCGATGAACGTCATCGGCACGAACGCGTCCAGGAATTGGTTGTGGCGGGCGAGGGTCCAGTCAAGCTCATGGAAATTTGCTTCGTTGAGGCTGCTCCAGATGGCTTTCCAGAGTTCATACTGGGTGACTGAGTCGAATCCGGTGGCGCGCACATATGCGCTGTAGTCCCCGTGGATTACCTCCCCGACGAACCACGCCTGCGGGAACTTCCTCCGTACGCGGGGAAGTACCTCAGCCCAGAAAGCTTCGGGGACAGCATATGCGGCGTCGAGGCGCCAGCCGTCGACTCCGCGACCAAGCCAATGGCACATGACATTCACTGTGTAGTCGACGACCTCGGCGTGCCCGTGGTCAAGGGCGATCAGCCCGTCATGGCCTTCGAAGGTCAAAAATTTATCGTCGCGCATCTGAAACCACGATGTGTCCCCGCCGGCTGCCGCATCGCAGTAGCGGGGGAAGTCGGTTCCAACATGATTGAAGACACCGTCGAGCAGAATACGCAGGCCTCGACTGTGCGCCTGGGTCACAAGGTGATCGAAATCGGCGTCGTCGCCCAGCCTCGGGTCTAGTCGGAGGTGGTCGGTGGTGTCGTACCCGTGGCTGCGCGAGGCGAACACTGGGCCCAGCGCCACTCCTGAGGTCCCGAGTTCGACGGCGTAGTCCAGCCAGTCGACGATCCTACGGATTCGATGTTCGTCGGGCTTCGGCGCGGGGTCCGCCGGGTAAGCGCCGAGGAAGCCCAGCGGATAGATCTGCCACCAGATGACGTGGTCGACCCAGGGCGGTTCGCTCATCCGCCAAAAGTCTTTACGTCGAGCGCTTTCATCGCTTCTGGCCCCGGTCCGTCACTCACATGCAGCTCGCATACTGTCGCCTAGGCCACCAACGTACCTGGTGGAATCAGCGCTCAACCACGACCGCCGGATGGGGAACACTTATCGAATCCTTGTGGGCCCGGGACTGACCGCAACTATCGACAGGTGGCGGGTGATGGTGCCGAGTTCAGCCACCAGAACGCGTGCCGCGCCAATCTCGGGCCCGCTCTCGGATACCGCGTCGCGCAGCCGCCCGTCGGCGTCGGTCAACTCCACGGTGTCCACGGTCCACGGCGACCCCGGTGTCGGGGGGTCACCGCACAGCGATTCCACATACTCGTCGGCGGCCCGCACAAATTCTGGGCTCCAAGCACCGCAGAGGTTGCCCGGAGAGTTGACTTCCAGCGTCGTGCACGAAGTCGTGATCGCATCTAAGGCCGCGCGATAGGAACTCAGCCAATGGCGTAATTCTCGCGAGTCCATACGGGTGGCACCTGCGGCGGCCTCGAACGCAGCGCGGGCCCGAAACGCCCGCTGCCACGAGGCCGAGGCCGCGTCAGCTGGGTTCTCAAGCTCACGCACATAACCTTTGATTACCGTGGCCGCGTATTCGATTTCCGTCTTCAGCAACTCACCCGCGCGCTGCCCCAGTCTGGTCAGAGCGTCATCAGGCAACAGGACGTGGACGAGCACCGCTAATACGCCACCCACGAGCGTGGCAAACAGCAACTCATCCATCGTCGCGGTGTTGGGGGCTCGATCGATGTTCATCAAAAAGACGACCGCAGTGGTCAACGCCGCCGACAGCGCCAGGAATCCGAATCTGGCGACGACGTGAGAGATGCCGACGAACGTGATGGTTAGCACCGCCGATATCACCGGTCCCGGGTGCAGCAGAAGCAACACAGTAGATGCGGCAATGATTCCAAGGCTGTTGCCGGCCACTCGCCCGATGCAGCGGGTGTAGGTGTGCGCGGTTTCGGGCCGAAGGACCAGCAATATTGTCAGGGGCATCCAATATCCCTGTCCAACGCCGGTATAGCGCTCGATAGCGGACCCGGCGGCCACTGCGACACCCAGACGCACTGCGTGCCGGAACACCGGTGAGTGCAGATTGAGGTGGCTTCGCATGAGGTCTAACACTGACCGCGCCGAAGTTCTCAGCTCCGGCCGCTGGACCCGCAGCGCATCGGGGGAGGAGGGCACGAAATCGCCCAGCCGCATCGCCACCGCTTCCTGCAGCTGCACGGAGAGACTCTGCACCAGCGCCGAATCCGGT
>DAOUYK010000013.1 GCA_030666145.1 Mycolicibacterium sp.
CACCGGAGTCACAGCGGCGGGGCGGGCAAACATTGACTTGCAACGGCACTTCTCCGGCGACTAGTTGGCGATCGGCGCGGGAAAGGATCACCGATGACCGGAACCTGGGGCTCGGCCCTCCTCGAACTCATTCCGCTTGGCCTGGTGGTCGCGTTCTCCCCACTGTCGATCATCCCCGCTGTACTCGTGCTGCACGCCCCGCGGCCCAAGCCCGCCGGGTTGGCGTTCATGGCGGGCTGGCTTGTCGGCCTGGCGGTGTTGACGAGTATTTTCCTGACGGCGTCCGATCTGGTCGGCGGGATCGGCAAAAGCCCGCCGAGCTGGGCGTCGTGGCTGCGCATCGTCATCGGCGTCGCGCTGATCGGCTTCGGCGTCTACCGCTGGGTGACCCGAAAGAAGTCAGAGCACATGCCAGGCTGGATGACGCGCATGAGCACGCTCACTCCCGGCAAGGCCGCCGTGACCGGCGCGGCGCTGACGGTGGCCAATGTGAAAGTTCTCCTCATCTGTGCCGCGGCGGGTTTGTCGATCGGGTCCTCGGGGCTGGGCTCACCCAGCGTATGGGTCGCGGCAGCCTGGTACGTCGCGGTGGCGGGTTCCACGGTGGCGCTGCCCATCCTCGGATACGCGGTGTCGGGTGAACGCCTGGATCCTGCTCTGGAACGGCTCAAGGACTGGATGGAGCGTCAGCATGCCGCTCTGGTCGCCGTGATTTTGGTCGTGATTGGTCTTCTGGTTCTGTACAAGGGAATTTCCGCCCTCTGACGCCCGCAGACCGGCCCGAAAGTGCCTTAGGATAGTGGGGCGTGGGACTCGAAGACCGGGAATCGATACGCATCCTCCGCGATGCCCTCGACCCCAAACGCGGTTCCGAGACGCTGGTAGGAGAGTTCTACCTCCGCTGGTTCGGCGCCGACCCCTCGGCAAGAGACCTGTTCCCGCCAGACATGGCCAAGCAACGCAACGTCTTTGGACACGCCTTGTGCTGGCTGTGCGACGAACTCATCGCCCAGCGCGCCGAGGAGCCGGTGGCCTTTCTCGCCCAGCTGGGCCGCGACCATCGCAAGTACGGTGTCACCCCAGAGTATTACGCCACGCTGCAGGACGCCCTGCTCAGAACACTGAAAGCGAACCTCGCGCAAAGTTGGGACCACCGACTCCACGAGGCAGTCCACGACGTGGTAGAGCTGGCGGTCGGCGTGATGAGCGGGGCCGCAACCGCCGAGCCCAGCCCCCCGTTCTGCGACGGCACCGTGCTCGAGCGCAGGCGCCCCACCCGCGATGTCTCGATAATCCGTCTCAAGATGGACCACCCGCTGACCTACCTCCCCGGGCAGTATGTCCCCGTCCAGGTACCGCAGTGGCCCCGGCGGTGGCGCTACCTGAGCCCGGCGATCCCGGCCGAACCGCACGGATACGTCGAGTTCCACGTCCGCTCCGTCTCCGGAGGCATGGTCAGCACTGCAATCGTCGGGGAAGCGAGCCCGGGCGATCGATGGCGACTGTCCAATCCGCACGGCGCAATGCAGATCGACCGCGACGGTGGCGACGTGCTGATGGTCGCGGGCTCGACCGGGCTGGCGCCACTGCGGGCGCTGATCATGGACCTGGCCAGGTTCGGGCAGAACCCCCGCGTGCATCTGTTCTTCGGGGCACGGTATCCAGGCGAGTTATATGACCTACGCACGCTCTGGGAGATAGCGTCGACCAATCCGTGGCTGTCGGTGACACCGGTCTCAGAGCACAAGGCAGATCCATCATGGGCCGCCGATTACCCCGGCGTCACGCCGCCACGGGGCCTGCACGTCCGTCAGACAGGCATGTTGGCAGACGTCGTGACGCGTTACGGCAGCTGGGGTGACCGCCAGATCCTGCTGTGCGGTAAACCGGCGATGGTGCTGGCCGTCAAAGATACGCTTATCGCCAAAGGCGCACCTGTTGAACGAATTCAGCACGATCCGCTGGCCAGCTGAAGCCACGTGGCAGGATCGATAGCCATGGACGATTTTGAAGCCGTGAAGCTGCGCGATCCGTCGTCCGGGCTGACTGCCACCTATGTCCCCGTCGCCGGCATGGTCGCCACGTCGCTGTCGGATGACGGCGTGGAGCTGCTCGGCCAGCGCCGAGGACTGCAGGCCTACGTGTCAAACCACAAGACCATGGGCATCCCCATCCTTTATCCCTGGGCTAACCGGCTGAGCAGCAACGGCTACGGCGTCGACGGAGCGGTCATTACCTTGACGCCGGGCACCGGCGGCGTACGAACAGATCAACACGGCGTGCCCATCCACGGAACGTTGGCCGCCTACCAGGACTGGAATGTCACCACGCTGCTGGAGTCACAACTGACGGCCGAACTGGACTTCGCGGCCCGGCCTGGTCTGCTCGCTGCCTTCCCGTTCCCGCACCTGCTGACATTGGACATCACACTTCTCGAGCGCACTCTCACGGTGAGAACCACCGTGACGGCCACCACGGGTTCGCGAGTTCCGCTGTGTTTCGGCTTCCACCCCTACCTGCAATTGCCCGGCGTCCCCCGCGCGCAGTGGCGGATGGAGACGCCGGCGATGCGGTACCAGCCGGTCAACGCCTGGGGCATCCCCACCGGGAGGGTAGAGCAGCGCCCGGAGGCTGCAGAGCTGTTGGGCGACAGCTTCGTCGACGATGGCTACGACGAAGTCGCACCGGGGTCGATCTTCGCCCTCTCAGGCGGCGACCGCCGCATTGAGGTGCACTTCGATCAGGGGTTCACCGCTGCACAGGTGTTCGCACCTGGCGATGACGACGTCGTGTGTTTCGAGCCGATGGCCGCCCCGACCGACGCGTTGCGACGCGGCGGCTACCACGAGGTCCAACCCGGCGAGTCTGTGACCGCGCAGTTCCGGATCAAGATCAGCTAGCCCGACGACGATCAAGCGGCGAACAGGAGCCGCGGTGCGGAGTCCGGCAATCAGCACTAGCGCTGCTGCCGCGGCTGCCACACCACCAGCGCGGTGCTCTTCGCCCGCGGCTGAGACCGCAGGTACTCGACTTCCCCGCTCAGTTCACGAACCCGCGCCTGCAACGCCTCGACCTGATTGGTCAGCTCGATGATCCGCTTGATACCCGCGAGATTCACGCCCTCGTCCTGCGACAGCCGCTGAACCTCGCGCAACAGATCGACGTCATGTTCGGAATACCGCCGGCCCCCGCCGGTAGTGCGCTGGGGACTGACCAGGCCCAACCGGTCATAGGTGCGCAGCGTCTGGGCGTGCATTCCAGCCAGCTCGGCAGCCACCGAGATAAGAAATGTACTGGTGTCTTCCCTGCGCTTGGCACTCACAATGCGCCCGCCCAACCCGCACGCGGGTCGAATCCGCTGGCGCGTTCGGCCTTGGCATACGCTTCCAGCGCCTCGGCCGCTTGACCCTCCAGGTTCGGTGGCACCGCCACCTTGACGGTGACCAATAGGTCACCGTGACCGCCGGAACGCTTGGGCACACCACGACCGCGCACCCGAAGGATGCGACCGTCCGAGGTGCCCTTAGGCACCCTCACCCCGACCTTGCCTTCCAAGGTCGGAACTGAAAGCGTTGTACCCAAAGCTAATTCGTGGAAGCTCACCGGAACCGCCACAGTGAGGTCGTCGCCGCTGCGTCCGAACACCTTGTCCGGCTTGACATGGACGGTGACATACAGGTCACCCGAGGGCGCCCCACGCAGCCCGGCTTCACCCTGACCGGCCAACCGGATACGTTGACCGTCTTCCACACCTGGAGGTATCCGCACGTTGATGGTGCGGGTGCGGGTGGCCACGCCGGTGCCTTTGCACTCATCGCAGGGGTTCTCGATGATCGAGCCAGTGCCGCGACATTCCGTACACGGCTCGGAGAAACCGAACGCGCCCTGGTTACGGTTGACTACGCCGGCACCGTTGCAGCTCGAGCAAACTTTGGGGCTGGTGCCCGGACGTGCGCCGCTGCCGTGGCAGTTCGTGCATGGGGCTGGGCTGGTCAGCCGCAGCGGCATCGCCACACCCTTGGTGGCCTCCAGGAAGTTGAGTTGGGTCTCGGTCTCGAGGTCGTTGCCCCGGCGCGGCCGGGACGGTCGGGGTTGTTGAGCTCCCCGACCGAACAGTCCGCCGAACAGGTCACCGATGTTCGCGCCGCCCTCCTGACCGGCGGCATCGAAGAGGTCGTTCAGGTTGAACTCCTGGCCGTCCCCGCCAGCGTTGTAACCACCAAAACCGCCGCCGCCACCGCCGCGACCTCTACCGAACCCGCCGCCGGCAAACAGGCGGCGGGTTTCGTCGTACTCCTTACGTTTCGTCGAATCCGTGAGAACTTCCTTGGCTTCCGACGCAGCCTTGTATCGCTCTTCGGCCACGGCGTTGCCGGGATTCCGGTCGGGGTGGTTCTCGGAGAGAATCTTGCGGGCTGCCCGCTTGATCTGTTTCTCATCGGCGTCGGAGTTGACGCCGAGCTCCTTGTAGAAGTCTTTCTCAACCCATTCTCGCTGGGCCATGCAGCGTCACCTCCTCACTTGCTCGTCGATTGAGTCTTATCAATTCTCTGATTCTGCGTGCTGTTGGCCCGCGGCGTCGGCATCAATCGGGCCCGGACACGTCGGGCATGGCGTCGACCACCCCCACCATGGCGTGACGGACCACGTGATCATCGACCTTGTATCCGCGCCGCATCACGGTGCCGATCACCGAGTGCGACCCGTCGCCCTCATGCTGAACGGCCTCGTGCAGGGCGGGATCGAATTCCTCTCCTTCGCTGCCGAAGGCCGCCAGGCCCACGCCTTCCAGGACATCAATCAGCTTGTCGGCGACCGACTTCAACGGACCCGAATCGAGGTCGCCGTGTGCGCGAGCTCGGTCGAGATCGTCGAGCACCGGCAACAGCTGGGTCACCACGTGCGCCTTGGCCCGTTGGGTCGCCACCTGCTGATCGCGCAGGGCACGCTTGCGATAGTTGGTGAAATCGGCCTGCACGCGCTGCAGGTCGGCAACTAACTCGGCGGCCTCGCTCTGGGTTTCGTCGGAGACGGAGGGCACCTCCGGTGCCGGCCCCCCAGGGGTCGGCCCGGAGCCCGCCGCGTCGCGCACACGACCCGTTTCCGGATCGATCCGCCGGTTGTCGGCGATGATGATGGGCTCATCGAGCTCTTCACCGCTGCTCACTTGCGCTCCTGGTCATCCTCAACAACCTCGGCGTCGACGACGTCATCATCGGATCCCGCGGTGCCCGCGGTACCCGCGGGCCCTTCGCCTCCAGCCGCGCCCTGCTCGGCCTGCGTGGCTTCATAGATCGCCTGACCTAAAGCCTGGCTCTCTTCGCCCAGCTTCTCCATCGCCGTCTTGATCGCGGCGATGTCGGTGCCGTCGAGCGCGGATTTAGCCTCGGAGATCGCAGCGTCGACCTTGGTCAGAGTTTCCTCGGGAACCTTGGAGCCTCCCTCGGCCTCGCGTTGATCCTTGACGAACTTCTCCGTCTGGTAGGCAAGCGACTCGGCCTGGTTACGGACATCAGCCTCTTCGCGGCGCTTGCGGTCCTCGTCGGCGTGCGCCTCAGCGTCCTTGACCATCCGGTCGATCTCTTCCTGGGACAGCCCGGAGCCCTCCTGGATGCGGATCGTGTTTTCCTTGCCGGTGCCCTTGTCCTTGGCGGTGACGTGCACGATGCCGTTGGCGTCGATGTCGAAGGTGACCTCGATCTGAGGAACTCCACGCGGGGCCGGAGGGATACCGGTCAGCTCAAAGGAGCCGAGCAGCTTGTTGTGCGAGGCGATCTCGCGCTCACCCTGGAATACTTGAATCTGCACCGAAGGCTGATTCTCGTCAGCCGTGGTGAAGGTCTCCGACCGCTTCGTCGGGATCGTGGTGTTGCGCTCGATGAGCTTGGTCATCACGCCACCCTTGGTCTCGATGCCAAGGCTCAGCGGTGTGACATCAAGCAGCAGAACGTCTTTCACCTTGCCCTTCAGTACGCCAGCCTGGAGGGCAGCGCCCACGGCCACGACCTCGTCGGGGTTAACGCCCTTGTTGGGCTCCTGGCCGCCGGTCATCTCCTTGACCAGATCAGAGACAGCAGGCATACGGGTGGATCCGCCGACCATCACGACATGGTCGATGTCGCTCACCGCGATTCCGGCATCCTTGATGACCTGCTGGAACGGCGTGCGGGTACGGTCCAACAGATCTTGGGTGATCTTCTGGAACTCCGAACGTGTCAGCTGCTCGTCGAGGAACAACGGGTTCTTGTCCGCATCCACGGTGATGTACGGCAGGTTGATCGAGGTGGACTGACCCGAGCTGAGTTCGATCTTCGCCTTCTCGGCAGCCTCACGTAGTCGCTGCATCGCCATCTTGTCTTTGGTCAAGTCGATGCCTGCGCTCGCCTTGAACTTGTCGACGAGCCATTCGACGATCCGGTCATCCCAGTCGTCGCCACCAAGGTGATTGTCACCAGAGGTGGCGCGTACCTCGACCACGCCTTCACCGATCTCCAGCAGGGACACGTCGAAGGTGCCACCGCCGAGGTCGAACACGAGGATGGTCTGTTCCTTCTCACCCTTGTCCAGTCCGTAGGCCAGTGCAGCCGCTGTCGGCTCGTTGACGATGCGCAGCACGTTCAGACCGGCGATCTGGCCGGCTTCTTTGGTGGCTTGGCGCTGGGCGTCGTTGAAGTACGCGGGCACGGTGATGACCGCATCGACGATGTCTTCACCGAGGTAAGACTCCGCGTCGCGCTTGAGCTTCATCAGCACCCGCGCACTGATCTCCTGTGGCGTGTAGTTCTTGCCGTCGATCTCTACGGACCAGTTGGTGCCGATCTCACGTTTCACCGAACGGATGGTCCGGTCGACGTTGGTAACCGCCTGGTTCTTGGCGGGCTGGCCCACCAGCACCTCGCCGTTGCGCGCGAACGCGACGACCGATGGGGTGGTCCGTGAGCCTTCTGAGTTGGCGACGACGACGGGTTCGCCGCCCTCGAGCACCGCGACGACGGAGTTGGTGGTCCCGAGGTCGATTCCGACCGCACGAGCCATAGTTACTACCTCCTGAGTAGACGAATCATTGGTCACGAGTGCGGTGCACCCGAATATGTCTGAGTGTGCCGCGCTCAAGACTGCCTCGGCGACCATAGAATGTCAAACCGAAATTGAGCCGGAAGCACTCAAGTTATCAATCGGACCAACGAGGGGTCTCGCGGATTTGTTCCCTACAGCAAGTTTTCCCAGGAAATCGGCTATCTTGTCCCATCACGGTGCTTATCGCGTCCTGCGAACCGGTCGATCGATCCGCAGCGTTGGACGCTGAACTCGACCCCGATCGCTCGTGGGCTGCCTCGAGGCTTTGGCGCGGCTTGCGAGAACAGTGGCGTGATCGCCGAGAATCTCGGTTTCCGGGGCGTTGTAAGTTCGAAGGGAACTCCAAACCCTGCCGCTCGGTCGACACCAGCTGAGCAAGACGACCCACTACCTGAGGAACACCATGAGCTGGTCCACAAAGAACATCCCCGACCTGCACGGCAAGGTCGCCGTCGTCACCGGAGCGAACGGCGGACTCGGACTCGCCTCGGCCAAGGCGCTCGCCGGCAGCGGCGCCCACGTCGTCATGGCGGTTCGCAACCAGGCCAAGGCAGTCGAGGCACACGCCGAGATCCTCGCCGCCCACCCCGCGGCATCACTGGAGATCGTGGAACTGGACCTCGGTTCGCTGGCTTCGGTCAAGACCGCCGCCGACCAAATCGCCGCCAAGCACGACCACATCGACATCCTCATGTGCAACGCAGGCGTGATGGCTATGCCGGAGGGCACCACCGAGGACGGCTTCGACACCCAGATGGGCATCAATGTGCTCGGCCACTGGGCCCTGATCTACCACCTTCTGCCCATCCTCGTGGCCACCCCCGGTGCGCGGGTGGTGACGCTGTCGAGCGTCGCCCAGCACACCGGCCTCGCCATCAATCCCACCGACCCCCACATGCGCAAGAACTTCGGCGCGTGGCGCATGTACGGCCAGACCAAGCTGGCCATGCGCCACCTCGCAGTTGGGCTACAAGCGCAGTTCAATCAGGCCGGCGTCAATGCCAAGGCGCTGTCCGCCCAGCCGGGAATGACTAACTCCGATCTGCAGACCACGACCACCGCCCACGGCGGCGGCTTCCTCGGCGCCTTCTTCGAGAAGCAGACCAAGCTGACGGGCATGTCAACCGATCACGGTGCACTGAGCCAGCTGCGAGCGGCCGTCGACCCGGACGCTCCCGGTGGCGGTTTCTACGGGCCGCTGTTCGCTAGCAACGGACCCCCCGTGCGCAAGCCGCTGGTCCGGCCCGGCAGCGAGGCGGCCATCGAAACCCTCTGGCGGGTCGCCGAACGCGAGACCGGCATGAAGATCGACGTCAAAGCAGCCGTGGAGAAGTCAGCCAGGCCGTGAACGCCGTGGCCGCGCCACCGGCGTTCACCTCGGTCTGATGGCGCGCTCTACCGAATATTCGCAACTCTCTGAGTGATTTTGCGGTTGAATTGGGTCAGCGTTCCGCCGAGTTCCTCACCCGAGCCGGAAGAATTGCCTCTCCGTCGGCACATGAGGAGTGGGGTATGCGAATAGTCGTCGATCTGAACCGGTGCCAGGGGTACGCACAGTGCGTCCCGCTGGCTCGAGACGTCTTCCGGCTTCACGGCGAAGAAGCGCTGATGTACGACCCCAACCCCGACGACTCCCAGCACCAGCGGGTGCTGCGCGCGGCGGCATCCTGCCCAGTGCAGGCGATCCTGGTCGAGCCGGTGGGAGCACAGGAGTGAGAGTGAAGGCGAAGTCGATGATCACCGACATCATCGACACCTTCAAAGCCGAGGGCCGGATCGTCATCGTCGGCGCCTCACTGGCCGGACTCCGCGCTGCCGAGACACTGCGCGACGAAGGCTTTAACGGCCAGCTCACCATCATCGGCGACGAGCGCCACCAACCCTACGATCGTCCCCCTCTCTCCAAGCAGGTGCTGAAGGGGTGGGTACCCGCCGACCACACCGAGCTTCCGCAGATGCGGGAGCTCGACGCTGATTGGCGGCTCGGCGTGGCGGCGGTCGGGCTCGACCGGGTGAACAAGGAGGTGCACCTCGCCGATGGTGACAAAGTCCCCTTCGGCCGGATGCTGATCGCCACCGGCACCCGGGCGCGGCAATGGTTCAACCCGGCTGAAGCCGCGCTGCAGGGTGTTTTCACCCTGCGCACCAGCGACGACGCCGCCCGTCTAAAGGCGGCCCTGAAGGCCGGGCCGAGGCGGGTCCTCATTGTCGGGTCTGGCTTCATCGGATCCGAAATGGCCTCGGTGTGTCGCGAACTCGACCTGGCGGTCACCGTTGCCGAGCGTGCCGATGCGCCGCTGGTCGGGGCACTCGGTGGTGTCATCGGAGAGATCGCCGCGCAGATGCAGCGCGATCACGGGGTCGACCTCCGTACCGGCGTCTCGGTGCAAGCGCTGGAAGGAGACTCCACAGGGCATGTTCGCCGTGCCCGGCTGTCCGACGGGACGACGCTGGACGTCGACGTGGTGGTGGCTTCGCTGGGCTCGATCCGCAACATCGAATGGCTCGAAGGCGCAGGCCTGGCCACCGGGTTCTGGGGGGTTGCCTGCGACGCCGGCTGCCGCGCCTTCGACATCAACGGAGTGGTAACCGACAACATCTTCGTTGCGGGCGACGTCGCGCGCGCTCCCCATGTGCTCTACGACTATGAGTTTCTCTCCCTGGAGCACTGGGACAACGCGGTCCTCGGCGCTCAGGTGGCAGCGCACAACATGGTCAGGCTCGAAACCGACCGCGTACCACACCTACCCCTGCCTTCCTTCTGGTCGGGCCAGTTCGGCGTCAACATCAAGGGCGTGGGGGTGTGCTCATTCGGCGACGAGATCATCATCACCCAGGGCTCGATCAAAGAGCGCCGTTTCGCTGCCGCGTACGGTCGCGACGGCCGCATCGTGGGCGCTGTGACGTTCAACCACGGCAAGTGGCTGGAGTACTACGGGACGATGATCGAACGATCAGCGCCGTTCCCGCCCCCTCCACCGGGCTATGACCGGCCTGCCGACATGATCCCGGTTCCGGCCCGGTTTCCGGATCCACGGGTACCGACCGGGACTCCCGACGTCGTGTTGACCGGCCATGACCCCACTCAGCGTGGCGCCGAGTTCCGCCCCAGGGAGGAGCGATGATGACCCCGGAAACCGCGTGGGCGAACGCGATGAAGTTCCAGAACCGGGCAGACCCGTACCCGTTCTTCGACGAACTCCGGCGGACGCCGGTGGCGCGCGTGGCGGAGAAAACCTACGTCGTCACCGGATACCGCGAACTCTTGACACTGGCCCATGACCCGCGGATAAGTTCCGACATCAGCCGCACCCCACTTACACCCGATCGGAATGCTGGCGGCCCGCAGAGCATCATCATGTCCGATCCGCCGGACCACGATCGAGCCCGCCGCCAGGTGATGCGGCATTTCGGCCCGCCTCACTCACCGGATGTCATTCCGGATATGGAGCCCACCGTTGTGCGACTCTGCAACGGATTGCTCGACAAAGCCAAAGCCCTCGCCAAGACCAGAATCGATGTCGTCGACGACTTCGCCTATCCGGTTCCAGTCGCGGTGATCTGCAGCATTCTCGGTGTACCAGTCGAGGACGAGCCCTCGTTCCATGACTGGATCTTTGATTTCCTGGCAGGCGAGGATCTGGGTCCCGATGCAACCACTACCGAGGGGCAGGCGCGTGCCGAGAAGGGCGAGGTAGCCGGGGCAGCGCTACACCAATACCTGACCGACCTGATCCAGCAGTTCCTTCGTGAGCCGGGCGAGGGCCTGCTCTCGAAGCTGCTCCACGATGACGGCCCCGACGGGCCGATGTCCCCCGCTGAAGCCGTGGCCAATGCGAGCCTGCTACTGGTCGCCGGCCACGATTCGACGGTCAACACCATCACCAACTGCGTCATGACCCTTCTGCGCAATCCGGGATCCTTCGACCTGCTGCGCCGCCGGCCCGAACTCATCCCGGGCGCGATCGAAGAGATTCAACGCCTCCAATCACCGGTCCAGTTCTTTCCGAGCCGCAGCGCGACAGATGACATCGAGATCGCCGGGACAATTATCCCTGCAGGCTCGGCGGTGCATCTCGTATACAGCGCCGCGAACCGAGACCCCGCCGTGTTCGCTCATCCGAACCGGTTCGACCCCAAGCGCTGCGACAACGAGCATTTCGGCTGGGGCAGCGGCATTCACACCTGCTTAGGCGGGCCACTCGCGCGGTTGGAGGTCAACTTGGCGCTGGAGACCTTCCTGCGGCGGGTGGAGAATCCGCAGCTCGTTGTGGACCCACCGCCATACCGGCAGAGCCAGATCTTCCGCGGCCCACGGCACCTGCTGATCGACTTCGACCGAATCAACGACTAACGCTGATTGCCGGGACCTATTGGCTTGCTAGACCTACCGCAACGTGCTGATGGCGCAGACTGCCTCCGATCCAGGCCGGCTTGCCGCGACACTCCCGCTCAGTTGCAGCCGCCAGCGTTCACCCACCGGCCGTTATAGCTCACGCAACCCCCCGGTCGCGGTGCGTCGTAGGGCATCGGCGCGTAGTAGGCCGGCGGTGGAACGTAGGGCGCGACGACGTCGGCGATGTTCGCGCAACCACTGACCGATACCCGCCGGCCGACATCGGCGCACACGTCGGCCTTGGCTTCCCCGTTGGGCTGAAATACAACGACAGCCGCGGGAACAGTCCCGAGCGCCGCGACGGCTATAGCGACCGCCGTCCATGACCGAGTCCAATAACCCATATTGCTTGTCTCCTCACTGACCGAACCAGTGTGTCCCGGCGTGCCATTGAAGTCTACGACGCCCGGTGTGGTCAAAACTGTGGATTGGGAGCGCAATAGCCCCGCTCCGCCATAGTGAGAGCGCAGATCAGCGTCCGAAGCCACCGGGCATGTCGCACCGTTCCCTCAGGTCCTTCAACGGCTGGCGGATCCCATTGATCTCGGCCTCGACCTGAGGGTTGGCGTTCATATAGTCCTGGACAGCACCGCGAACTTCGTCGTCAGGCTTGCCGCGAAGGTTTGTGAAGAAGTTATTCACCTCTGGATGGGTGAACAGGTAGACCCCCATCCCCGTTCCGACTGCGCCCGACACTTGAGCGAGGTCAGCCGCCGTGCAATTGGGGGGCGGCGGCGCAGCGGGTTCGGGCGCAGGTTGGGCAAGCGCCGCCGATGCGCCGCCGAACAGCATCGCGGCCGCCATCGCCCCGCTGCCGATCAATCCAGCCATCGCACGGTGGCCGGCACTTCCTGAAAGCAACATTCGTGAGCTCCTCGTTTGTCCTCCGGGGACCGATGCGGTGGCCGCGGCTAGCCGAAAGCCAATCACATCAAGCGAACAAAGAAATGCGGAATCGCCGATCCGCGGCATTCCGGGCGCCGACTGCGTCGCCGGATCAGTGTCGCTGGATCAGTTCCGATGACCCTACGAGGATTTCGCGATTGTCCACCGGGTTGCGAACCGATTATCGCGCTGCGTGTCGAACGGGACCCTCGGCCCCGCGCGTCCCTTTCGTCACTCTCACCACAGGCGTCGTAGGCTGAAAGCGATGAAGACGCGGCTGGCTCTCACAGGGGCACTTGCCGTTGCCTGCACCGCCTCGCTCGCGGCCTGCCAATCCACCATCGAGGGCACAGCCACCAGAATCCCCGACACACATAACGAACCGGACTTCCCGACGCCGCGACCCAGCAGGCCCACCGCGGCGCCACCTTCCACCATCGAGCCGCCTCCTTCCCCCACGGCACCCATGCAGCCCGGCGGCGAGGTACTCCAGCCCCGGAACGGACTCGTATTCATCCAGACGAAGACCGGCCGGACCCAATGCCAACTCGACGAGCAGGAAGTGGGTTGCGAGGCAGCGTTCACCAACGCCCCTGAGATCAGCGGCTTGCCCGCCAACGGGGTACGCCTGAGCGCCGGTGGACAAATCAGCTGGGTGCTCGGCAACCTCGGCGACATCCCCGCCGTAACCCTGGACTATCGGACCTATTCGGCAGTGGGCTGGACGATTGACGCCAGCGCGGAAGGCACCCGATTCACCAACGACAGCACCGGGCGCGGAATGGCCATCAGCGTCGAGGGTGTCGAAAGCTTCTGAGGTCCGAGGGCGGGCCACCCGCTCCGTCTCCAGCCGGCGAGTCTCTAGCCGGCGGCTTCCAGGAGCGACTTGAGTCGGGCGAGGCCCTTGGCGTTGGCACGCTTGATCGTCATCTCCATCAGTGGACCGGCGATTTCCCAGAACCCCGTCGGCTGACCGCGGTTGCGTAACGTCATCCTCGTCGTACCGTTCGGACCGTCTTCCCGAAGATAGGTCGTCTCCATCGGGAATGGCCCTTGTGCTGTGCGCATCACGAACCGCGTCCCGGGTTGTAGGTCTGCCACCTCGTAGGTGTAACTCAGTGGGCGCCCGAGAAACCGGGCGGTGAACGCGAACTGCGAACCTACAGCTACAGGCTCGGGCGATACCCGCTGTACCGCTTTGATGTTGAGGTACGAGTCGGTGGCGTTGTCGGGATTTGAGGAGTATGCGGCAACTTCGCTTCGGGGCCGTGCGATGACAATCTCGCTCGTCACGTCGACTGACGTCACCATGCTCCTGCCATAGATGCGATGACCACTCGGCGATGCAGCTCAATCTGAGCTACCCCTGATTTGGAGAATCCTCAGCGGCGCCGAGTAGCGGCCGGGGATCGAACCGCAACTCGACACGGCGAATAAGCCCAGCACGCACCACATGCCATTCCGCGCATTCCAACGGACCGACCGCGGTGTCGAGGCAGTAGAAAGCAGCGACGTTGGCGGTGCCATCAGGGTCATTGTGGGCAAAGAGCGCATGCCACCGGATCCCCACGGTCACCTGGGCCAGCCCCGTCAACGCGGTCGCCATGTCGTCAGCGTTGGTGAAGGTGTCCATCGGTCCTTGGGATTTGAGATCGTCGGCGATCATGTGCCGCGCCGCTGCGATGTCACCCGCAGCCCATGCCTCGTTGTAAGCCCGGACAACATCCACACCCATGTCGGATCTCCTCTTGAAATTCCCGACGTAGGTTCCTTCGCGAGCGACCAACTCAGCGAAGGAGGGCCCGCCCGTGGCATTAGGAATATCACCTATCCAGCGGATCCGAGGCGAGGTTCGATTGCCGCGAAAGGTCCCTCAGTTCACCCGCGACATTGGTCTGACCACTTGATGTCTGTCCGGCGACCCGGCATGGTGAAGCCATGGCCATGCAGCCGGTGAACCGTAGATCTGTACCCGAAGACGTTTTCGACCAGATCGTCGCCGAGGTACTCAGCGGCGAGATGCAACCTGGCCAGACACTGCCCAGCGAGCGCCGCCTCGCCGAGGCGCTCAAGGTGTCGCGTCCTGCAGTGCGCGAAGCACTCAAGCGGATCTCGGCCGCCGGCCTGATCAAAGTTCGCCAAGGCAACGCCACCACCGTGCGCGATTTTCGCCGGCACGCCGGATTAGACCTGCTGCCCCGTCTGCTGTTGCAGGTCGGCGAGCTCGATCTCAACGTCGCACACAGCATCCTTGAGGCACGTCTGCACAACGGGCCCATGGTCGCCGAACTCGCCGCACAGCGGCACCGGCCGGACCTACCCCCATTGCTAGACGAGGCGGTGCGCACGCTGGAAGCCGAGCAGGATCCAATCGAGCGGCAGCGTCACGCGTTGACATTCTGGGACCATGTCGTCGACGGTGCAGATTCGATCGTATTCCGGCTGATGTACAACACGCTGCGTGCCGCCTACGAACCCGCACTTCCCGCGCTCGCCGTCGTCATGGCGGCCGAAGTCGGCCGTCCGCAGGCTTACCGCCAGCTCGCGCACGCAATCTTCGATGGCGACGCCCCCGCAGCCAAACAAGCCGCACTGGACCTACTCGAGCCCGCAACCACCGCGCTGAACACGGCGCTAACGTCAATGGAGGAGCCCCGATGAGCACTTCGACAGCTTCGACGGCCCGGAAGGTCTTCACCCTCTCCGATGCGAGGCGCGAGTTCTGGACCTCCTACCCGTCACCATGGATGATCCTCGCCACCCTCGTCGGCGCGGTTACCGCCCGAATCGCGGTCGGCGACTGGCAATACACCGACGCGCTGGTCCCGTTGGTGATGATGGCCGTCTTCCCGTTCTACGAATGGATGATCCACGTCTTCATCCTGCACTGGCGGCCACGACGCGTTGGGGGGCTGACCATCGACTCGTTATTGGCCCGAAAACATCGTGAACACCACATGGCTCCGCGCAGCCTGCCGGAGATATTCATTCCGTGGCCGGCGTTGCTGTGGGTGCTGCCGTTGGCCGTCGCGGTTGCGCTGCTGGCGTTCCCGCGCCCTGGCCTGGGTCTGACCTTTCTCGCATTCCTCACTATCGTCGGCTTGGCCTACGAGTGGACCCACTACCTCATTCACACCGACTACAAGCCGAAAGCGCACATGTACCGTGCGATCTACCGCAGCCACCGGCTGCACCACTTCAAGAACGAGCACTACCGGTTCAACGTCACGACCTCTGGAACCGCCGATCGAGTGCTGCGCACATGTCCCGACCCAGCCACGGTGCCCACCTCGCCGACCGCCAAGAACCTGCACGCTGAGCACGTGACCGGCTGATCGACACAGGTCAGCCCGCTCCTCAACCGGCTCCCACGATGGCCAGCTCATCAGGGTTCTGGACCAGCTGACCCCGAAGGCGACGCAACCGCCGCGGCTACCATCGGAAGCCGTGACCGGCCGGCATCGCGACGAAGACGCCCCGATGCCGGCTCCCAGCGCACCGTGGCACAACCGCACGTCAACCGTGCTCGGCGTGAGCCTGGCGGGTTTAGCTGCGCTCGCCATTCTGGTCATCTCGATCAACCACGTGACTCGCGAGTTCACCGAGCCAGAGCAGGCACCAATCAGCTACCTCGAACCAACGTCGTCGACCTCCGACACCCGGCCACCGACGCACACCACGACCGAGACGATCACCAGTACCAGGGCGCCCATCACCAGCGACATAGATCCCGGCCTCACACCCTCGAGCACGGAACCCGCCGAGGCCAGCAGCGAATCCGTGGAGGCCAGTACCAAGTCTGCGGAGCCGTCCACCCGGAAGCCGAACTCCCGACTGCCCAGGACCCGCGACCCCGACGGTTCCCCGGAAGAGCCGACGCTCAACGGGGGTACAACCGATGCGACAGCCACACTGGACCCAGCCACCTAGCACCGAGCGCCTACCATCGGGTTCCGTGCCGCGCCACGGATCTCCTGACAGTCAGCAGAACTACCCCGACGAAGAGCCACCAGCTCCAGCTGCCGCTGAGCCGTGGCACCGCAAGCCGGTGGCACTGGTGGCGTTCGGTGCGGCGGGTGCACTGCTCGTCGTACTAATCGTCTATGGGCTGGCCCGGGCCATCACCGGGGACTCGACCTTCGATACGACCACCACGACTTCGCTGACTCCCTTGCCCTCGACTGAGGTTGCGCCTCCGTCGACGGTCACCAAAACGGTGACATCGATCGACACCACGCCGACCACAACCACGACCGCCACCACAGAGCCTTCGACAACCACCACGACTCCAACGATCACCACCACGCCGACCACAACGACGCCGACCACAGCCGCCAGCACAAGCACCAGCACCGTCACACAAACTGAAACCGAAACGGTGACCGAGCCGCCACCGGCTCCGCCGGAACCCTGAGTTGCAGTCGCTAGGGTGGTGACGGCCCAGACAGGAGAGGCGCCACTCATGACTGAACCCTTGGGGTTGTCGATCGGGACAACGAACCTGGTCGCGGCCCGCGTCGGCCGTCACCCGGTGCTACGACGATCGATCCTCACCGTCTTCGCCGACAGGTCGCCACAGGTTGGCGAGCCCGCGGAGAACCAGTCAGGTGTCGCCCTGCACGGCTTCGTCGAGCGCGTCGGCGATCCGGTTCCGCTGGCGGCGGGCGACGCCTCAGTGCACCGCGGTGAACAGGTGCTGGCGGCCGCTCTCGAAGAGATGGTGCGCTTGGTCGACGGGGGTTCACCCATCGCCATAGCCGTGCCGGCGTACTGGGGGCCAGGGGCGGTGGGCGCGCTTCGCGGTTCGCTGCGCTCCCTCACGAGTCTGGCACCCAATGGCGTGCCTGCCGCAATGATCCCCGACTCGGCTGCTGCGCTGGCAGCGCTACAGGTTGCTCCAGGACTGCCCGACCGCGGTGTGATCGTGCTGGTCGACCTTGGTGGCGGCGGCTCCAGCATCACGCTGGCCGATGCAGGCGCAAACCTCAACGCGATCGGTCGAACAGTCCGCTATCCGGACTTCTCGGGTGATGCGCTGGATCGGGCGCTGCTCGACCACGTGGTCGTGGGGATCGCCGAGGTGAACCAGGACGACGCCGCGCGCACCACTGCCGCCGAATCGCTGACCCGGCTGTTGGACGAGTGCCGCAAGGCCAAAGAACGCCTGTCGGCCGAAACCGCCACAGTGGTGCCCGTAGAGCTCCCGGGGTTCCGCTCCGACATCCCAATGACCCGTCCCGAGTTCGAGCCGCTGATCTCTGAACCATTCGCAGGGCTGTTGAGCGCGATAGAAGACGTGCTGCGGCAAAACGGGATACCGGTGGCCGATGTTTCGGCGGTAGCCACCGTCGGAGGCGGCGCTGCAATCCCGTTGGTAACCCGGCAGCTGTCTGAACGACTCCGCGTACCCGTAGTGACCACTCCCCAGCCTCAGTTGAATGTGGCCGCCGGCGCGGCGTTGGTCGCAAACCAGAGCTTGCACACAGAAGCACCGACCGGCATTGCTCCCACCACTGAGGCGCCGACCGCCATGTCCTCGGCGGCTTGGGCAGCAGGTGTTGCCGGGGTGGCCGCCAGTGAATCTGCCGTCGATGGCGCCGCGTCGGCGACCTTCCGCGCCCTCGCCTGGTCGGAGGACGACGACTCAGCCGAGGATCCACTGCCCTACACCGGCGACGACTACACCTCGTCGGCTGACTACACCGACCAGGGGGCGACCGTCGCCCGGCCACTGGCGGGGTTCACCCCGCAGGAAGACTGGTATCAAGGCGAACTCGGCGGCGAGCCGGCGCCGCTGCCCTGGTACAAACGCCCGCCTGTGTTGTTCGGAGGGGCGGCCGTGGCGGCGCTCCTGGCCATAGGCTGGCTCGCCGTGACGTTGACCAGTTCAGTCGGCGACTCGACCCCGGTCACTGAAACCGCGACTTCACCGCCCGAGTTACCCCCGCCGGTCACCACGGTCACCGTCGGACCCGACGGTCTGGCGACCACAACGGTGAGCCAGCCACCGGCTCCGCCACCGGACTCCACCACAACCACACCGAGTACGACGACAACCACGACGACAGAGCCGACCACCACGACGACGACCACAACCGCTGCGACAACGACAACCACCAGAACAACCACGCCCACCACGACGACATCTCGGACCGCCACGACAACACGGCCGACCACGACGCAGTCACCGACGACGACCACGGCTAAGCCACCGACGACCACAACCACTCCGCCGACGCTCCTCGTACCCGATGCCGGTGCGTGACCTGTTAGGCCAGCCTTTCTAGCGTTCTTCCACCGCAAGATGCGACTATGAGCAGGCACCCAGCCAAAGTTACTCGCCGGTAATATTTTGTAAGTTACCCGACAGTAACCTCACCACCGGAGGTTGTGCGTGGAAACGCAGATGCTGATAAGGCTCATCGTCGGGGGACTGATGACCGCCGTCGTCGGTGTGTTCGCCGTCAAGCGAGTGGTGTGGCTGACGAAGCTGATCCGGTCCGGCCAGCCGATGGCCGAGTCCAACAACCGCAAAGACCACATGCGGGAGCGCATCACCACGCAGGTCGAAGAGGTGTTCGGGCAGACTCGAATGCTGCGCTGGTCAGTCCCCGGCATCGCGCACTTCTTCACCATGTGGGGCTTCTTCATCCTGGCTTCGGTGTACTTAGAAGCCTTCGGCCTGATCGTGGTCCGCGACTTCCACATCCCGTTCATCGGCAAGTGGGACGCACTTGGGTTCCTACAGGACTTCTTCGCCGTCGCAGTTCTGCTCGGCATCATCACCTTCGCGATCATCCGGCTGCGCACCGAGCCCAAACAGCACGGTCGCAGCTCCCGTTTCTACGGCTCACACACCGGCGGCGCCTGGTTGATCCTGCTCATGATCTTCAACGTCATCTGGACCTATGCCCTGGTGCGCGGCGCCGCTGTCAACAACGGCACCCTGCCCTACGGCGACGGCGCGTTTTTCTCGCAGCTGATGGGCTCGATCATGCACCCGCTGGGCCATACCGCCAACGAGTGGATCGAGACGATCGCCCTGCTCGCGCACATTGCCATCATGCTGGTGTTCCTGCTGATCGTGCTCCATTCCAAGCATCTGCACATCGGCCTGGCGCCGTTCAACATCACGTTCAAGCGGTTGCCCAACGCCCTGGGCCCGCTGCTGCCGGTGGAGTCCAAGGGTGAGGTCGTGGACTTCGAGGATCCCGCCGAGGACGCTGTGCTGGGCCGCGGCAAGATTGAGGATTTCACATGGAAGGGCTACCTGGACTTCACCACGTGCACCGAATGTGGTCGCTGCCAGTCGCAGTGCCCCGCCTGGAACACCGGTAAGCCACTGTCTCCCAAGCTCGTGATCATGGACCTACGCGACCACATGTTCGCCAGGGCACCGTACTTCCTGGACGGAAAGGCGGCCCCCAGCGCGGACTCGGTGCCCAAGGAGCTTGAGTCGACTGAGGGCGGCTTCATCGAGACCAAACATGACGACCACCAACATGTTCTGGAATCGGGATTCGAACGCTTCCCCGCCGACTCCCCACTGCAGGCCACCCGTCCGATGGTCGGCACCCTCGAACAGGGGGGTGTCATCGACCCCGACGTGTTGTGGTCATGCACCACCTGCGGCGCATGTGTCGAACAGTGCCCGGTGGACATCGAACACATCGACCACATCGTCGACATGCGCCGCTACCAGGTGATGATGGAGTCAGAGTTCCCCGGCGAACTCGGCGTGCTGTTCAAGAATCTGGAGAACAAGGGCAATCCGTGGGGCCAGAACTCCAAAGACCGCACCAAGTGGATCGACGAAGTCGACTTCGACGTGCCGGTCTACGGCACGGACGTTGAATCGTTCGAGGGCTACGAGTATCTGTTCTGGGTGGGCTGCGCTGGCGCGTACGAGGACCGGGCGAAGAAGACCACGATGGCGGTAGCCGAGCTGCTGTCCGCGGCTGGCGTGAAGTATCTGGTGCTGGGCGAAGGCGAGACGTGCAACGGTGACTCGGCCCGCCGCTCCGGCAACGAGTTTCTGTTCCAGCAGCTGGCCGCGCAAAACGTGGAAACACTCAACGAGATGTTCGAGGGCGTCGAGCGGGTGTACCGCAAGGTCGTCGTCACCTGCCCACACTGCTTCAACACTTTGGGCCGCGAATACCCGCAGCTGGGCGGCAACTACACCGTGTTGCACCACACCCAGCTGCTCAACCGACTGATCCGTGACAAGAAGCTGGTTCCGGTGAAGTCCGTAGGCTCCGACGGTCAGGGCTCAAACGGACAGGGTGCCGACATCACCTACCACGACCCCTGCTATCTGGGCCGGCACAACAAGGTCTATGACGCCCCACGTGAGCTGGTCGGTGCTTCCGGCGCGAAGCTGACCGAGATGCCCCGGCATGCAGACCGCGGCTTGTGCTGCGGCGCCGGCGGTGCGCGGATGTGGATGGAAGAGCACATCGGCAAACGTGTCAACACCGAACGCGTCGAGGAGGCGATGGACACCGGGGCCTCCAAGATCGCCACCGGCTGCCCATTCTGTCGGGTGATGATCACCGACGGTGTCGACGACGTCGCAGCGGCCAGAGACGTGGAAAAGGCCGAGGTTCTCGACGTTGCTCAGCTGCTGCTGGGTTCGTTGGACAAGAGCACCTTCGCCCTACCCGAAAAGGGCTCAGCCGCTAAAGAAGCCGAGAAGCGGGCCCCGCGCGCCGAGGCTGAAACAGCCACCGCGACGGAGGCTGAGGAGGTCACCGCCGCACCTGTGGGGGCAAAGACCAGCGCGGCTGCTGCGACCCCTCCTGCAGCCCCGGCCAAGGGGTTGGGCATCGCCGGCGGCGCCAAACGTCCCGGCGCCAAGAAGGCGGCTGCCGCAAACGAAGCCGAAGCTCCCGCGGCCAAGAAGGCCGAATCCGCCCCGCAACCCGCTCCCGCAGCCCCAGTCAAGGGCCTGGGTATCGCCGGCGGCGCCAAGCGTCCCGGCGCCAAGAAGGCCGCTGCCGCTCCCCCAGCTCAATCCCAGGCGCCGGACGCGGCCCAGGCACCGGCCAAGCCGGCAACGTCTGAACCGGAGTCGACGACCGAGACGGCACCGCAGCCACCCGTCAAGGGACTCGGTATCGCGGCGGGCGCCCGCCGACCCGGGGCCAAGAAGGCACCCGCGGCACCTGCCCCAGCCCCGAGTGCTGCCCCAGACCCGAGTGCTGAGCCCGATCAGCCCGCTGAGCCTGTCGCGACGGCCCCCGAACCGAAACCCAGCGACGAGCCGGCACCCGCTCCCGCCAAGGAGGAGCCACCCGTCAAGGGTCTCGGTATTGCCAAGGGGGCACGTCCGCCAGGCAAGAGGTAGGTCACCGTCCAGCCTCAGATTCTTATTTCGCTCGACAACGATGCGACGATGTTGTGCATGACTACCCATCAGCTGCCGTGGCATTCGACCGGCCACCATGAGCGGCAGCGCGTTTTCACGCAGTCGAGCAAGCTGCAGGACGTCCTCTACGAGATCCGCGGACCCGTACATGAGCATGCATCGCGCCTGGAGGCCGAAGGGCACCGGATCCTCAAGCTCAACATAGGCAACCCAGCACCGTTCGGCTTCGAGGCGCCCGACGTGATCATGCGCGACATCATTTCCGCGCTCCCCAACGCCCAAGGCTATTCGGATTCCAAGGGCATCGTCAGCGCGCGCCGCGCCGTGTTCACCCGCTACGAGCTCGTCGACGGGTTCCCGCGGTTCGACATCGACGACGTCTTTCTCGGCAACGGCGTCTCCGAGCTGATCACCATGACGTTGCAAGCTCTGCTCGACAACGGCGACCAGGTGCTCATTCCGGCTCCGGACTACCCGTTGTGGACGGCGTCGACGTCGCTCGCGGGCGGGACCCCGGTGCATTACCTGTGCGACGAGACCCAGGGTTGGCAGCCCGACATCGCGGATCTGGAATCCAAGATCACCGACCGCACCAAGGCGATCGTCGTGATCAATCCGAACAACCCCACCGGCGCGGTGTACTCCCGCGAAGTTCTCGCCAAGATCGCCGACTTGGCGCGTAAGCACGAGCTGATGCTGCTCGCCGACGAGATCTACGACAAGATCCTCTACGAAGAAGCCGAACACATCGCGTTGGCCTCGGTCGCTCCCGATGTTCTCACGCTAACGTTCAACGGCCTGTCAAAGGCCTACCGCGTCGCGGGATACCGTTCCGGCTGGCTGGTAATCACCGGGCCGAAGGAGCACGCCAGCAGTTTCATCGAAGGCATCAGTTTGCTTGCCAATATGCGGTTGTGCCCGAATGTGCCTGCACAGCATGCGATTCAGGTAGCGGTGGGCGGCCACCAGAGCATTGATGACCTCGTGCTGCCCGGTGGACGACTACTGGAGCAACGTGATGTAGCGTGGACGCAGCTCAACAAGATCCCCGGGGTGTCATGCGTGAAACCCGAAGGCGCGCTATATGCGTTTCCGCGCCTGGACCCTGAGGTCTACGAGATCGCCGACGATGAACAACTGGTCCTCGACCTGCTGCTGCAGGAGAAGATCCTGGTGACCCAGGGCACCGGATTCAATTGGCCGACACCGGATCATCTGCGGATCGTGACCCTGCCGTGGGCACGTGACCTGGCGAGCGCAATCGAACGGCTGGGCAACTTCCTAGTCAGCTACCGGCAGTGAGCTGACGCCCGGCCGAACGTGAGATTGTCTTCACGCTCGGGCGCGAACGTGAAATTGTCTTCACGCTCGCCGAACGTGAAGTTGTCTTCACGCTCGGGCGCGAACGTGAGGATATCGGCACTCTGGGCGCCCGTCCGGCACTGACTGTCGATGCCCATACGCTGTCGGGGTGGCGCACTCACACTCACACTCTTTGGGCGGCCCGTCGCCGATGGGGCCGCTGGCCGCCAAGGTCGTCGTTGGACTACTGATCGCATGCGGGCTGGCAACACTGCTTGGCGCGGTGCTGCTCTGGCCCACCGGTCAGAGAGCCGATATTCCGCTGCCGTTCCAGAATGCCGTCGGCGGCGCGGTGACCACCGAAGCTGGCCATGTGCTCTCCAGCAACGCCGGGGCGTGCGGCACGTCGGCTGCCGGCGCCGTGCTCACCGCCGATCCGCCGGCAGAGGGCGGGGGAACGAGTGCACAGTGTGTCCAGACAATGGTTGCCATCGACTCCGGCCCCAACCGGGGCGCCAACACGCTGCTGGAGTTCAGCCAAGGCCCCGGTCAGCCCAATCTGACCGTCGGTGACGACATCCGCATCACCCGGCAGGTAGACGATGCGGGCACCACCACCTACGCGTTCTACGACTACGAGCGGACGTGGCCGCTGAGCGCCCTGGCCGCAGTGTTCGCGCTGGTGATCATCGCGGTAGCCCGATGGCGTGGCCTGCGCGCGCTAATCGGCATCGGTGTCGCCTTCGGCGTGCTCGTGGTATTCCTGCTTCCGGCGCTACGTGATGGAGCGCCAGCCGTTCCGGTCGCGGTGGTGGCCTCCGCGGCCATCCTCTACGCGGTGATCTATCTCGCTCACGGCGTGAGCCTGCGTACCAGTGCGGCCCTGCTCGGGACGTTAGCCTCGCTGCTGTTGGCCGCGGCATTATCCTGGGGAGCAATCGAATTGGCCCACCTCACCGGGCTGTCCCAGGACCAGAACAACGAGGTTGCCGCCTATCTGGGCAATGTGTCGATCACGGGTTTGCTGCTGGCAGGCTTCATCATCGGCTCGCTGGGCGTGCTTAATGACGTGACGGTCACGCAGGCCTCAACCGCGTTCGAGCTGGCCGCCCTCGGTGACAACGTTTCACGACGTGAGGTGTTCGTCGGCGCGATGCGCGTGGGTCGCGACCATATCGCCAGCACGGTCTACACACTCGTGCTCGCCTACGCAGGCAGCGCGCTGCCGCTGCTGCTGTTGTTCAGCGTGGCGAACCGCTCCCTGGGCGACGTGCTGACCAGCGAGAGCGTGGCCATCGAAATCTCTCGATCTGCGGTCGGCGGGATCGCGCTGGCGCTGTCGGTACCGCTGACCACGGGCATCGCCGCGCTGCTGGCGACCGCTAACGCTCCAACAACTCCAGCAGATACGCCCCATAGCCAGATTTGAGCAGCGTGTTCGCGCGGGCGGCAAGCGCATCGTCGTCGATGAAGCCGACCCGCCAGGCGACCTCCTCGGGCACGCTGATCTTGAGCCCCTGCCGACGTTCGATGGTCCGCACATAGTCGCTGGCATCCAACAGCGAGTCGAACGTTCCGGTGTCCAACCAGGCGGTGCCACGCGCGAGGACTTCGACGGCCAGACTGCCCTGGTTGAGATAGGTCTGGTTGATATCGGTGATCTCGTATTCGCCGCGCGCCGATTTGCGCAACGAACCAGCGATATCCACCACGTCGTTGTCGTAGAAGTAGAGGCCCGGCACCGCGTAGTGCGACTTCGGCGTGGCCGGCTTCTCCTCCAGCGACGACGCGGTGCCATCGTCGGCGAATTCGACGACACCGTAGGCCGACGGGTTGGCCACCCAGTAGGCGAAGATCGCTGCGCCGCTGACGTTTTGGAACCGAGCCAGGCTCGTTCCCAGGCCGGGTCCGTAAAAGATGTTGTCGCCCAAAACCAAAGCCACCGAGTCGGTACCGATGTGCTCGGCTCCGATCACCAATGCCTGCGCGAGGCCGTCGGGCTGGTCCTGCACCGCGTACGTCAAATTGATGCCGAAACCAGATCCGTCGCCGAGTAACCGGCGAAAGCCCGGAACATCTCGCTCGGTGGTGATGATCAAGATGTCGCGGATGCCCGCCATCATCAGCGTGGACAGGGGGTAGTAGATCAGCGGCTTGTCGTAGACGGGCACCAATTGCTTGCTCACGCCCATCGTTATCGGGTAGAGACGGGTCCCCGATCCTCCGGCCAGAATGATCCCACGCATCAGCCGGTCAGATCCGCTTCGGTCAGCTCGGTCGCTGCCAGCGCGGCGGCTAGATCGTCGTGCCGAAACACCGCGGTGACATGATCGTGGACCACCTGGAACGCGGAGGCTGCCGTGCCGATCTCCCCGGTCACCGAGACGATCCGTTGTTCCACGACGACGACCCCGTCGTTGATATAGATCCGGCCCGGCTCCGCGGTGGCACCAAACGCCTGTGCCCACTCGCGGAGGGCGGCATGGCCCTGCGCGGCTCCGTTGGTATCACCAACCTCGATGCCGTCGCTGGACAGGGCATCCAGGGTGTCTAGGTCACCGGCGTTGAGCGCATCGTGCCAGGCGAGGACAGTGGCCATCTCCGAAGTGGTCATGCTGGCGAAGCATAGGCCTTTTTGGCATCCTCCGAAGAAGTGCCGCTCAGTACGGCGTTCGGTCCAGCCATCCGTCCCAGACGGTGACGTCGCCGAATACTTCAAGGCCAACGTCGGCCACAGTCCTGCGACGCACCGCCGCGAGCAACAGGTCTTTAGCCGGGCCGCGCACTGCGACACTGCCCTTCCCATGCGTGTGTGACCACCACACACCCTCCTCGTCGTGGACGATGCTCCACTCGCCGGTGGGGCCCAAACGGTCGTCTGTGGCGTGCAGATGGATGGACTGTCCACGGTCCAGCGCCGCCGGACGCCGGGTGTCCACGCAGATACGATCGATCCACTCGGTGAGCGCGTCGGCGGCGAGCTCCGGCGATAGGTCGAACTCTGCGCCGAGCGCCAGGGCGGCGTCTGCACGGTGGACCGTTGCCTCGTGCAGCCGTCGGCGTACCCACCATCCTGCGGGTCGCGCGCCGAGGAACGTCCATACCCGGGCGTCGGATCCTACGTGGTCGACAGCATCAATGACCGCCTGTGCCCCGTCGTTGAGCCAGTCGATCGCCGCACCGGGGTCTTCTGGTGGCCTGCCGCCCAGGACATCTCGAGGGTCCAGCGGCTGGCTACGCCGTTCGCCGATGATCTGTGCAGCCCAAAGGTTTCCGCGTCCCACGTGGCGGAACAACTGCCGCAGCGTCCAGTCCACGCAGGTGGGGACGGGCGTGGCTGGGTCTGCCGATCTGATCAAGTCGCCGAACGCTCGAGTCTGCTCGAGTAGGGCTGCTCGGAAATCCACGTTACGGACCTAGCGCGGCAGGCGCGTTACCAAGCGTGATCGGCAAGGTCGACCAGCCGCGAAGCACCCGGGTATCGCGCCGGCTGCCTGCGCCGGCCAGCCGGGCGGTCGGGTAGCGCTCGAAAAAGGTGCGCAGCCCCACCTCGCCCTCGGCGCGGGCCAGCGCCGCGCCCAGGCAGAAATGCCGGCCTGCAGAGAACGAGAGGTGCTTGCCCGCGTTCGAACGCTCGATGTCGAAGCGGCTCGGATCGTCGAACAGCTTGGGGTCCCTGTTGGCGCCGGCTAGGTAGATCAGCACGAGTTCGCCGCGTTTGATTGCGGTGCCGGCGACCTCGACGTCGTGGGAGGCGAAGCGCGCGCTCATCTGCACGGGCGAGTCGAGCCGCAGGATCTCCTCCACGGCGTTCGGCCACAGCTCCGGGCAGGCTGCCAGGGTCTCCACATGTTCGGGGGTGTCGAGCAGCATCCGGATGCCATTACCCAGCAGGTTCACCGTGGTCTCGAAGCCGGCGGCCAGCACCAGGCCCGCTGTCGCCTGCAATTCGCGTTTCGAGAGCCTGGCATCCTCGGTTGCGTCCTCGCTGGCCTGAATCAGCTGGCTCATCAAATCGGTGCCAGGCTTTCGACGCAGCCGCTCAAGGTGTTCGCCCAGCCAGCTGTTGAAGCCGGCGATGCCTTGGTGCACCTGCATGTACTGCCGCCAGGACAGCCCAATGTCGAGACTTGGCGCACCGAGCTCACCGAAGTGCAGGATGTTCTGACGGTCTCGCTCGGGCACGCCCAGGATGTCGCTAATCACCGCCACCGGCAGCTGCGAACAGTAGCGGGCGACCACGTCCACCTCACCGGATTCTCCGTCGAGGTCGTCGAGCAGTTGGTCAGCCGTCTGCTGAACACGTTCGCGCAGCTCTGCGACGGCCCTGGGGGTGAACACCGAGGACACCAGCTTGCGGCAGCGAGTGTGGTCGGGCGGCTCGATCGACAGCAGTGACGGCGGCTCGATGGGGTGGAGCAGCCCCGGGTGCGTCTTGC
>DAOUYK010000223.1 GCA_030666145.1 Mycolicibacterium sp.
TGACCTGTTCGGAAGGCACGTCGGCGAGGAAGTCGCCCGCCAGGCCGTCGAGCAGAACGAATCACCAGCGGGCGACGAACTCTACGTGGCGGTCTTATTCGTCGACCTGGTTGCCTCGACACGACTGGCCACTATCTATGAACCCCATGAAATCTATGAACTCAATGAAATCGCGCGGATGCTCAACTAGTTCTTCAGAATTGTGGTCGCCGCCGTCGACGAGCAGCACGGATTGATCAACAAGTTCCAGGGTGATGCCGCGCTCGCGGTGGTCGGCGCGCCACTGCGCATCACCGATCCCGCCTGCGCGGCACTGTCCACAGCGCGCAAACTGGCCCTGCAATTGCGCCAGCTTCCGGTGGACTTCGGCATCGGCGTCTCGGCGGGTCCGGTTTTCGCTGGAAACATCGGCGCCGAGAACCGCTACGAATACACCGTGATCGGTGACCCTGTAAACGAAGCGGCGCGATTGGCCGATTGCGCGAAGGAGTTCGACAGCAGAGCATTGTGCTCGGGTGCTGCGATCGCGCGAGCAGAGTCCGCCGAGCTCCAATGCTGGGCGCTCCGCGGGCAGACCACCCTGCGCGGGAGGTCGGACACCACAGACATCTATGTGCCATCGTCGCGCAGCGAGCTCAGCGCTCCCCCATCGCCTGAATAGCCGGTCGAGCGCCGATGCGATCACTCGTAGCGTCGTGAAGGGAATCGATCGGACCTGATTTCGCGGGCAGCGCTGGACAGCGTTCAATGGGGTGGTGGCCACCATCAACCGCTCCAGGACCATCACGGCCGAACCGGCAGCGATCTGGGGCGTGCTGGCTGACTTCGGTGCGCTCAGCACATGGGCCGACGGGGTGGACCATTCCTGCCTGCTGCACCACACCGACGACCCGGTGGGTAGGACCCGCCGGGTGCAGGCCGGCCGCGACACGCTAGTCGAGACGATCGTGGCATTCGACGCGCCGCGGGAGCTCGCCTACGACATCGCCGGAGTGCCACAGTGGTTCTCGGTGTCGAACCGATGGAATCTGCATTCCTACACAAGTGGTCTGACTACGGTGACCCTCACCAGCACTGTCAGGATGCGGCCCCATCCGCTCCGGCCGATCGCGATACGAATGTTCACGCCGCTGATAGCCAAGCGTTCGGATGAACTGCTGAATTCGCTGGCGACACACCTGGAGAGGACGACATGAGCGCTGAGAACCCGGACATCGTCATCGTGATGACCGACGAGGAGCGCGCCGCTCCACCCTACGAAACCGGGCCGATCAGCACCTGGCGTGACCAAACCCTCAGTGGCAGAAGATGGTTTGACGAGCACGGCGTCAGCTTCGCTCGCCACTACACCGGCTCGCTGGCCTGCGTTCCCAGCCGCCCGACCATCTTCACCGGCCACTACCCGGATCTGCACGGTGTCACACAAACCGACGGCATCGGCAAGGCCGCCGACGATTCTCGGCTGCGCTGGCTGCGGCGCGGCGAGGTCCCAACGCTCGGCAACTGGTTCCGCGCGGCGGGCTATGACACCCACTACGACGGCAAATGGCACATCACCCACGCCGACCTGACCGACCCGGACACCGGAGAGTCATTGGCCACCAACGACGACCACGGGGCCATCGACCCAGAGGCGGTGCGCCGCTACTTGGACGCCGATGTGCTGGAACCGTATGGCTTCTCGGGCTGGGTCGGCCCGGAACCGCACGGAGCGAAACTCGCCAACGCCGGAATCCGCCGCGATCCGCTGATCGCCGACCGCGTCGTCGCATGGCTCGAGGACCGATACGCGCGGCGCCGCGCTGGGGATCCCGCCGCGCTTCGCCCGTTCCTACTGGTAGCCAGCTTCGTCAACCCGCATGACATCGTGCTGTTCCCGGCCTGGGTACGGCGTAATCCGATGCAGCCCTCACCACTTGACCCACCGCCGATCCCGCCCGCGCCCACTGCGGACGAGGACCTTTCCACCAAGCCCGCCGCACAGATCGCATTCCGCGAGGGCTACTACTCCGGCTACGGTCCGGCGCGGATGATCGAGCGGACCTATAAACAGAACGCTCAGCGCTACCGGGACCTCTACTACCGGTTGCACGCCGAGGTCGACACCCCGATCGACCGGGTTCGCAGAGCAGTCACCGAGGGAGGGGCCCCCGGTAAACCCGATGACACGGTCCTGGTGCGCACCGCCGACCACGGCGATCTGCTCGGCGCTCACGGTGGGCTGCATCAGAAATGGTTCAATCTCTACGACGAGGCGACCCGAGTGCCCTTCGTCATCGCCAAGGTCGGCAAATCCCCGACAGCGCCACGCACGGTGATGGCGCCGACATCGCATGTCGACTTGGTCCCGACGCTGCTGGCGGCAGCCGGAGTCGACCTCGACGCAGTCGCGGCCGAACTAGGCGAGTCCTTCTCGGAGGTGCACCCGCTGCCGGGACGCGATCTCATGCCCGTGGTTGACGGGGCTCCGGCCGACGAGGATCGCGCGGTGTACCTGATGACGCGGGACAACATGCTCGAGGGCGATACCGGAGCCTCCGGGCTGGCACGCGCACTGAAGCTGACCTCGAATCCGCCTGCGCCGCTGCGTATCCGTATTCCCGCCCACACAGCAGCCAACTTCGAGGGCCTCGTCGTACGGGTGGATGAATCCGCCGCCAGGGGCGGCGCCGGGCATCTATGGAAGCTGGTGCGCACATTCGACGACCCGGGTACCTGGACCGAGCCGGGAGTTCGTCACCTAGCCGCCGACGGGATGGGTGGTGAGATGTATCGCAGCGACCCGCTCGATGATCAGTGGGAGCTATACGATCTCACCGATGATGCGGTGGAAGCGTGCAACCGCTGGGCCGATCCCGACCTCGACGACCTACGTGCCCACCTGCGAACGCAGCTCAAACGCATACGCGCGGAAACGGTTCCTGAGCGTAACCAACCCTGGCCGTACGCGACCCGTCGACCTCCCCGCCCATCATCGCGATGGGCACCGATGCGCGCAGTGCGCGAACTGTTGGCGAAAGGTCGGCCGACTGGCTGAATCATGACCCGGTGAGCTGCTTCTGCGCGCAGTTCCCCGCAGCGGAAACCGCCAGTCAGCAGGGCCCTCTGGCCGGTCTGCAGGGGCGGGTACCGGCGGCGCGACCGGGCGAGCCGTGGAGCGCGACGTTCCTGTCGAGATTCACCCGCCGGACCGGACATGGCCAACTCGGCCCGCAAATCCGTGAGCGTAGGTACCCTCGCGGACATGCTGATGGCCGCGCTGCGCGACATACAGTGGCGAAAGCGGCGCTTTCTCATTGCAGCACTTAGTGCCGCCATCATCTTCGCGATGACGCTCGTACTCACCGGGCTCGCAAACGGCTTCCGAGTCGAAGCCGAACGAACCGTCGATGCGCTGGGCCTCGACCTCTACGTGGTCAAGTCAGGTGCCTCCGGCCCGTTCGTAGGAGCGACACCGTTCGCGCCCACCGAACTCCGGCGGATCGCAGCGGCCCCCGGCGTGGAGGCAGTGGCTCCGCTGACATACGCCGGCGGCACGATCGCCGAGGGCGATGTAACACTCAATGCCAACATGTTCGGCGCGCCTGAGGAGGGCCCCGGCATGCCGGCCACCGTGGAAGGTCGGGCACCATCGACGAAGGATGAGGTCGCGGTCTCAAGCACGCTGGGACACCAAGTCGGCGATCACATCGAAATCGCCTCGACCAGACTGGCTATCGTCGGCATCGTCGAAAACTCCACGGCACTGGCCGACCTGCCGAACATCTTCTTCACCACCACCGGCGCCCAACACGTGGTGTACGGTGGCCAACCGCTGGTCGCGTCGATCGGTGTCCGCGGCGATCTGACTGAGGCTCCCCCCGGATTACAGATCATCGACCGGGAAGGCGCTATCGAAGATCTGCTGCGACCACTCAAGGTCGCCGTCAGTGCGATCACAATCGTCGCGGTTCTACTGTGGATCGTCGCGGCGTTGATCGTAGGTTCGGTGATCTACCTCTCCGCGCTCGAACGACTGCGAGACTTCGCGGTGTTCAAGGCGATCGGTGTCCCTACTCGCAGCATCGCTGCCGGGCTAGCCATGCAATCAGTCCTCGTGGCACTGGTGGCTGCGCTCGTGGGCACCATATTCTCCAAACTCCTTGCGCCGCTGTTCCCGATGCAAGTCATCGTCCCCGGGGAAGCGTATGTGGCGCTACCCGTACTCGCCGTCGTCATCGGTCTGGTCGCCAGCGCCACCGGCCTTCACCGCGCGGTGTCCGTCGATCCTGCAGTAGCGTTCGGAGGGCGTTAGCCGTGGGCGATCTATCCATCCAGAACCTGGTCGTCGAGTACTCCAGCGGCGGATACGCAGTCCGGCCGATCGACAACCTCAACCTCGACGTTGCCGCCGGATCACTGGTGATCCTGCTGGGCCCCAGCGGGTGCGGGAAGACGACGTTGCTGTCATGTCTGGGCGGGATCCTGCGTCCGGAGAGCGGGACGATCAAGTTCGGCGAAGTCGAGGTCACCGAGCTGGAAGCCAATGCGCTCTCGAGCTACCGACGCGACACAGTGGGCATCGTATTCCAGGCGTTCAACCTGGTGCCCAGCCTCACCGCGCTCGAGAACGTGATGGTACCGATGCGCGCAGCAGGCATGTCTCGTCGCGCGGCGCGCGAGAAGGCGCAGGACCTGCTCAAGCGCGTCGGGTTAGAGGACCGGATGGCCCACCACCCGGAAAGTCTGAGCGGAGGGCAACAACAGCGCGTTGCGGTCGCGCGGGCTATCGCCCTGGATCCACCATTGGTGCTGGCCGACGAGCCCACGGCGCACTTGGACTTCATCCAGGTCGAAGAAGTGCTCCGGCTGCTCCGCGAACTCGCCTCCGGTGACCGGATGGTCGTCGTGGCCACCCACGACAGCCGCATTCTGCCGTTGGCCGACAATATCGTCGAACTGGTGCCAGAACTCGCACAGACGACCCGTCCGCCCGAGACCGTGGAGCTGAGCGCCGGCGACGTGCTCTTCGATCAGGGCACAATGGGCGACCTGATCTACGTCGTGTCCAAGGGCAAGGTCGAGATGGTGCGGGAATTAGCCGGAGGTGGAACGGAATCGCTAAGGATCGCCACGCACGGCGACTACTTCGGTGAGATCGGTCCGGTGTTTCACCTGCCGCGCTCAGCGACCGCGCGGGCGAAGACCAATGCGACGGTCGTCGGCTACACCGTGCAGGCATTCCGTGAGCGACTCGGCACCGGCGGGGTACGCGACCTCATCGAGCACCGCCCAGTAGAGATGGACTAGCGCGGGCGCACCGAGAGTGCGATGGGGGCCGAAATCAGGCTGATCCTCGACGTGGATCCACTCTCGACGACGCATCACCGAGTTGAGTGCGGGCGGTGGGACTCGAACCCACACGTTCTTTCGAACACGGGCACCTAAAGCCCGCGCGTATCGCCAATTTCGCCACGCCCGCAGCGCCTCGATGGTACCGCGGTACCGTTGGCAGGTGTCCACTACGCGGCGTAGGAGGCCGGCGCTCATCCTGCTGGTGACCGCAGCCGCCGGTGGCTGCCTTGGCTTGGCATGGTGGCAGTGGTCCCGTTTCGAATC
>DAOUYK010000152.1 GCA_030666145.1 Mycolicibacterium sp.
CGAAACCTGAAGCACCGGTCGCGGGCCGGCGCGGACGTTTTCCGACGACGACGGCGCCGTGATCCACGCCAACCCGGTGGACAGCCTGGACTGGCCGGATTTCGTTGCGGGGCTGGCCCGCGGAGATAGCGCGCAGTAGCGCTGGCCCGCTGTGTTGCCGTTGCGTTCCCGGGCGCAGCGAGTGCACCCCACGCTTCACTGTCAGTTCCAGCGCCGAAAGACGTTCTTCGCCGAGCCGCCGGTGGCCAGCGCAGCCATCAACAGCACACGGACCTGCGGCGGCCGAAGCCGTGCCACCACAAACGCGCCCGCATCGACCAAGGCTCTCCCCGGCCCGTAACCGGGGCTGACGAGTCCACCTGGGACCCGCGTCGATACCGCGACCGCGACGCCGTCGCGGCAGTGTCTCCGTACGCCGTCGACGAGGGCAGTCCCGGCGTTGCCGGAGCCCAACGCTTCCAGCACGATGCCCCTGGCGCCCGCGGCCACGCAGGCGTCGAGCGCGACGGCATCGGCACCGGGGTAGGCCACGACGATGTCGACCCGCGGCCCGTCGGCGGCAACGAGGTGCCCGAGGAATGGTCGGTCCTTGACCGAACCCAGAGTGCGGCCTGCGAAGCCCTGCAGATCGGTGGTGGCCACCTTGTGCAGGCCCAGAGGCTCGAATACCGTTCCGGCGAAACTCACGACAACACCGATGCCGCGGGCATCCGGGCTCGCGGCGAAGGTGAGCGCGTCACGCAGATTCGAAGGCCCATCGGCATCGGGCACGTCGGCGCTGCGTTGAGCACCGGTCAACACGACGGGCGCGTCGCCGTCATAGGTGAGTTCAAGCCACAGCGCCGTCTCCTCCATCGTGTCCGTGCCATGCGTGACGACGATCCCCTGGGCGTTGGATGCCAACCGGACCGCCGCGGCGATTCGGTCCCAGTCCGTCGGGGTCAGCTGGGAGCTGTCCAGCGACATCGCGTCGATGACCTCGACGTCCAGCCCACCGGCCAGCTCCGCTCCGGACAGCGTCGGCCGCAACACGGCGTCGCCGTCCGCTGTGGCTGAAATCGTCCCACCGGTAGCTATGACGACGAGTCGGCGCATGGGTGAATTGTTCCCCACCGGCCCTTTGCGATGATGGTGGGCGTGACTGATGAATCATCGAGCCCGGTTGAGCCGGTGACCGGCGACGGGGGCGCTAGGCCAACAGACGGCCAGCCCCGGCGCCGGGTGCGCCTCCTGCTCACCGTGGCGGGGGTGGTTCTCGTCCTGGACATCGTCACCAAGGTGCTGGCGGTGAGATTGCTGACGCCGGGTCAACCTGTGTCGATCATCGGCGATACCGTGACATGGACGTTGGTGCGCAATTCGGGCGCGGCGTTCTCGATGGCGACCAGCTATACCTGGGTGCTCACCTTGGTCGCGACAGTTGTGGTCTTCGGCATCATCTGGATGGGTCGCCGGCTGGTCTCTCCGTGGTGGGCGATCGGTCTTGGCATGATTCTCGGCGGCGCGATGGGCAACCTCGTGGACCGGTTCTTTCGCTCGCCGGGCCCGTTGCGCGGCCATGTCGTGGATTTCCTGTCCATCGGGTGGTGGCCGGTGTTCAACGTGGCAGACCCCTCTGTGGTGGGCGGGGCGATCTTGCTGGTTGTGTTGTCGCTGTTCGGCTTTGATTTCGACACCGTCGGCAGGCATCAGAGCGACGATGACGAAGATCGCGTCGGGAGTCGCCAGCCAGAACCCGACTCCGGGGACTGATGGCTACACGTTCAATGCCGGTCCCGGAAGGGCTGGCGGGCATGCGGGTCGATGCCGGCCTTGCCCGTCTGCTCGGGCTGTCGCGCACCGCGGCTGCGGCGCTGGCCGAAGAGGGCGGCGTCGAGCTCGACGGGACCCCCGCGGGAAAGTCCGACAGGCTGATCGCGGGGGGTTGGCTGGAGGTGTGGCTGCCGGAGACGCCCGCTGTTGTGGAGAACACGCCGGTCGAAATCGAGGGCATGTCGATCCTCTACGCCGACGATGACATCGTCGCGGTCGACAAGCCGCCCGGGGTGGCTGCGCATGCGACCGTCGGCTGGCATGGTCCGACGGTGCTGGGTGGGCTGGCGGCGGCGGGGTTCCGGATCAGCACCTCGGGAATCCACGAACGCCAAGGCATCGTGCACCGCCTCGATGTAGGCACCTCCGGCGTAATGGTGGTGGCGCTGTCCGAGCGGGCGTACACAGTCCTTAAGCGGGCATTCAAACAGCGCACAGTCGAGAAGCGCTACCACGCGCTCGTCCAGGGCCACCCGGACCCGTCCAGCGGGACCATCGATGCGCCGATCGGTCGGCGCCGCGGCAACGACTGGAAGTTCGCGGTCGTTGAGGGCGGTAGGGCTAGCGTGACCCACTACGACACCTTGGAGGCTCACCAGGCTGCAAGCCTTGTCGACGTTCATCTCGAGACGGGCCGGACCCACCAGATCAGGGTCCACTTCGCCGCATTGCATCACCCATGCTGTGGCGACCTAACTTATGGCGCTGATCCGATGTTGGCGAAAAGGCTTGGACTGGAACGTCAATGGTTGCACGCCAGGTATCTGGCGTTCGCGCATCCAGCCGACGGGCGGCGCACCGAGATCACCAGTCCGTACCCGGGCGACCTGCAGCAGGCGCTGGACGGCCTACGCCTTCACGACGTCTGAGATCGGGGCTGCTGTTCGGCGTCGGCGCCTACGGCATGTGGGGGCTGTTTCCGGCTTTCTTCCCGTTGTTGAAGCCCGCTGGCGCGGTCGAGGTGTTGGCGCACCGGATCATCTGGAGCTTCGTCCTGATGCTGCTGGTGGTCGCTGTTATCGGTCGATTCCGCGACCTCAAGGCCATCAGCGGACGTGTATGGCTACTACTGGCCGCGGCCGCGGCGCTGATCTCGGTCAATTGGGGCATCTATGTCTATGCCGTGAATGACGGACACATTGTCGACGCCGCACTCGGGTACTTCATCAACCCCCTGGTATCGATCGCGCTCGGATTGCTTATTTTCGGGGAGAGATTGAACTGCTGGCAGTTCGCCGCGCTGGTTGTGGCGGTGGTGGTCCTGACGGCCCACGCGGGTGTACCGCCGGTGATCGGGCTTGACCTGTCCTTCTCGTTCAGCTTGTACGGCGCACTGAAAAAGTTGGTGCCCACCGACCCGCGGGTCAGCGTAGGAGTCGAGGCCGGGTTGGCCCTGCCTTTTGCGCTGGCCTTTGTGGTCGTTCTGCAGGTCAATGGGCAGGGGACATTCACCGGCCACGGCGCGGGGCACGGCGTATTGATGATCTTGTCGGGCGTGCTCACGGCGCTGCCGTTGTTGCTGTTCGCCGCCGCTGCGCATCGGCTGGCCATGGTTTCGCTGGGGCTGCTGTTCTACATGACACCGGTGATGCAGTTGTTGTGGGGCGTGCTGGTCGGCCATGAGGCGATGCCGCCTGTGCGCTGGCTGGGTTTCGCATTGATCTGGGTGGCGCTGGCGCTATTCACTGTCGATGCGTTGCGCCGCGCGCGTGTCGCGCGGCGTTCATGCGAGCCGTCGCCGGCCGGAGATTTGCGCTGGTACCGACCGGCCCGTTGACCAGCTGGCAGCAACGCTGGTGAACGAGGCCAGACACGCAGTGCGACACGCTGTGCGCTGTCGGTGGCCGGCCATAGACTGACGTCCCTATGAGCGGTTCAGATTGGCGGTCCTCGGGGTCGTTTGTTCACCTGCACAACCACACCGAGTATTCGATGCTTGATGGTGCCGCCAAGATCACCCCGATGTTGGCCGAGGCGCAGCGGCTGGAGATGCCTGCGGTAGGCATGACCGATCACGGAAACATGTTTGGCGCCAGTGAGTTCTACAACAAAGCGACCGAGGTAGGAATCAAGCCCATCATCGGCGTAGAGGCCTACATCGCTCCGGCCTCGCGTTTCGAGACAAAGCGAGTCCTCTGGGGCGACCCGAGCCAGAAGGGTGACGACGTCTCGGGCAGAGGGTCCTACACCCATATGACGATGATCGCCGAGAACGCGATCGGGTTACGCAACCTGTTCAAGCTCTCGTCGTTGGCGTCGTTCGAGGGCCAGCTCGGCAAATGGTCGCGTATGGATGCTGAGCTGATTGCCGAGCACGCCGAGGGCATCATTGCCACCACCGGCTGCCCATCGGGTGAGGTCCAGACCCGACTGCGACTCGGTCACGACAGCGAGGCCCTGGAAGCGGCCGCAAAATGGCGCGAGATCTTCGGTCCGCAGAACTTCTTTCTCGAGTTGATGGACCACGGGCTGGACATCGAGCGGCGGGTCCGCGACGGGCTCATCGAGCTCGGCAAGAAGCTGTCGATCCCGGCGCTGGCCACCAACGACTGCCACTACGTCACCCGCGACCACGCGCACAGCCACGAGGCACTGCTGTGCGTGCAGACCGGGAAGACGTTGTCTGATCCAGCCCGGTTTAAGTTCGACGGCGACGGCTACTTCCTCAAGACGGCTGCCGAAATGCACGCGCTGTGGGATGACGAGGTGCCCGGCGCCTGCGATTCGACTTTGCTGATCGCCGAGCGTGTGCAGTCCTACGCTGACGTGTGGAGGCCGCACAACCGGATGCCGAATTTCCCGGTACCGGACGGGTATATCCAGGAGACCTGGTTGTGCCACGAGGTCACTGCCGGGCTGGGCCGTCGTTTCCCCGCCGGGGTGCCGCAAACGTACACCGACCGCGCCGACTTCGAGATAAAGGTGATTTGCGATAAGGGCTATCCCTCGTACTTTCTGATCGTCGCCGACCTGATCAGCTATGCGCGCTCGGTGGATATTCGGGTGGGCCCGGGCCGCGGCTCGGCGGCCGGCTCGCTGGTGGCGTATGCGATGGGCATCACGAATATCGATCCGATTCCGTACGGGCTGCTGTTCGAGCGGTTCCTCAACCCCGAGCGGATGTCGATGCCCGATATCGATATCGACTTCGACGACCGACGCCGTGGCGAGATGCTGCGCTACGCAGCCAACAGATGGGGCAGTGACAGGGTGGCTCAGGTCATCACGTTCGGCACCATCAAGACCAAAGCGGCGCTGAAAGATTCGGCTCGGGTGCACTACGGCCAACCTGGCTTCGCCATAGCCGACCGGATCACCAAGGCGCTGCCACCGCCGATCATGGCCAAGGACATTCCGCTGTCGGGTATCACCGACCCCGACCACGAGCGATACCGGGAGGCTGCAGAGGTCCGTGGTCTGATCGATACCGATCCGGATGTGCGGACGATCTACGAGACGGCGCGCGGCCTGGAGGGGCTGATCCGCAACGCTGGCGTGCACGCCTGTGCGGTGATCATGAGCTCCGAACCGCTCATCGACGCGATCCCCCTGTGGCGCCGGCCGCAAGATGGCGCGGTCATCACCGGATGGGACTACCCGTCCTGTGAGGCCATCGGGCTGCTGAAGATGGACTTCCTCGGCCTGCGAAACCTGACGATCATTGGCGATGCGATCGAGAACATCAAAGCCAACCGGGGCATCGACCTGGACCTGGAAGCGGTACCGCTCGACGACCCGGCGACGTATGAGCTACTTGGCCGCGGTGACACATTGGGTGTCTTCCAGCTCGACGGTGGGCCGATGCGCGACTTATTGCGCCGTATGCAGCCCACGGGTTTCGAGGACGTCGTCGCCGTCATCGCCCTGTACCGGCCTGGGCCGATGGGCATGAATGCCCACAACGACTACGCTGACCGCAAGAACAATCGCCAGAACATCAAGCCGATTCATCCGGAACTCGAAGAGCCGCTGCGCGAAATCCTCTCCGAGACCTACGGTCTGATCGTCTATCAAGAGCAGATCATGCGCATCGCGCAGAAAGTTGCGAGCTACTCGTTGGCCCGAGCCGACATTCTGCGCAAGGCTATGGGCAAGAAGAAGCGCGAGGTCCTCGAGAAGGAATTCGAGGGTTTCTCCGAGGGCATGAAGGCCAATGGGTTCTCGGTTGCCGCGGTCAAGGCGCTGTGGGACACGGTGCTGCCGTTCGCCGACTACGCGTTCAACAAGTCCCATGCGGCCGGCTACGGCCTGGTTTCCTATTGGACGGCCTTCCTCAAAGCCAACTATCCCGCCGAGTACATGGCCGGCCTGCTCACCTCCGTTGGGGACGACAAGGACAAGGCAGCGGTCTACCTCGCCGACTGCCGTCGGTTGGGTATCACGGTGCTCCCGCCGGATGTCAACGAGTCGGCTCAATATTTCGCCTCAGTCGGTACCGACATCCGTTTCGGGCTTGGCGCAGTTCGCAATGTCGGCGCGAACGTTGTTGCATCGCTAATCGATACGCGCAACGAAAAGGGCAAGTTCACCGACTTCTCCGACTATCTCACCAAGATCGAGATCGGCCCGTGCAACAAGAAAGTCACCGAGTCACTGGTGAAGGCCGGAGCATTCGACTCACTGGGGCACCCCCGCAAAGGGTTGTTCCTGGTGCACACAGACGCCGTGGATTCGGTCCTTGGCACCAAGAAGGCCGAGGCCAGGGGGCAGTTCGACCTGTTCGGCGGGGGCGCGGGAGACACCGACGCCGGGGACTCAGTGTTCACCATCAAAGTGCCCGAACAGGAGTGGGAGGACAAGCACAAGCTTGCCCTCGAACGCGAGATGTTGGGGCTCTACGTTTCAGGCCACCCGCTCAACGGGGTCGCCCATCTACTGTCCGCCCAGGTGGACACCGCGATTCCCACGATTCTGGACGGCGACGTCGCCAACGACACCCAGGTTCGCATCGGTGGCATCCTGGCGTCGGTGAACCGCCGGGTCAACAAGAACGGGTTACCTTGGGCGTCAGCGCAACTGGAGGACCTCACTGGCGGTATCGAGGTGCTGTTCTTTCCGCAGACCTACTCGATGTTTGGCGCCGAGATTGCCGACGATGTGGTCGTGCTGATCGGCGCCAAGGTGGCCATCCGCGATGACCGGATCTCGTTGATCGCCAACGAGCTTGTAGTTCCTGATTTTTCGAGCGCTCAGGTGAATCGGCCGGTCGCGCTGAGCCTACCGACGCGGCAATGCACGGTGGACAAGGTGAACGCACTAAAGCAGGTGCTGGTACGCCATCCTGGTACGGCTCAAGTGCATCTGCGACTGATCAGCGGGGAGCGCATCACCACGCTCGAGTTGGATAAGTCGCTTCGGGTAACGCCGTCCTCAGCGCTCATGGGTGATTTGAAGGAGCTATTAGGCCCCGGCTGTCTCGGCGGATGAACACCCCCCAAACAGTCGGGATGAGTGCGTGGCGATTCGTCACCGCCTTCGGCGTGATCAGCCTGCTGGCAGACATCGTCTATGAGGGTGCCCGCTCCATCACCGGGCCGCTGCTAGCCTCCCTGGGCGCCACCGCCGTCGTGGTCGGGGTCGTCACCGGCGTCGGAGAAGCCGCGGCTCTGCTGCTGCGGGTCGTCTCAGGCCCGCTCACTGACCGCACAGGCCGGTTCTGGACCTGGGCGATCGCCGGCTACTTCCTGACAGTGATCACTGTGCCGTTCCTCGGCGTGGTTGGGGTGCTGTGGGCGGCGGCCGCGTTGGTCATCGCCGAGCGGGTAGGTAAGGCGGTGCGCAGCCCGGCCAAGGACACCCTGCTCTCGTATGCAACCGCGGTCACCGGCCGCGGCCGTGGTTTCGCTGTGCACGAGGCGATGGATCAGGTCGGGGCGGTCGCCGGACCACTGGCGGTGGCGGTCATGCTGTTCGCGTTCGGCGGCGATTTCGGGCCGCCCTTGGCTCTGCTCGCGATCCCGGGCGTGGGTGTCCTGCTGTTGTTGCTGTGGTTGCGCGCCCGGGTACCCGAGCCCGCCCGCTATGAAGCCGGGGCTACGACGGTCGCCAAGTCTGTTGTCTCGCAGCGCTTCCTGCGTTCGCTGCCGCGATCGTTCTGGAAGTACTCAGTCTTCTCTGCGGCCACCATGGTGGGATTCACCACCTTCGGGGTGCTGTCCTTTCATCAGGTGCGGGAGGGAATCGTGCCGGTGGCCGCGGTGCCGGTGATCTACGCCGCCGCGATGGCTGTCGATGCCCTTGCGGCACTCATCACCGGTTGGGCCTACGACCGCGTCGGTGCACGGGTCCTGGGCGCGTTGCCGGTGCTGGCCGGGCTGGTACCGGTGCTGGCTTTCGCCGACCACATCGCGCCGGTCGTCGTTGGGGCCTTGGTGTGGGGAGCGGCGGTCGGCATCCAGGAGTCGACACTGCGGGCGGTCGTTGCTGATCTCGTCGAACCAGCTCGCCGGGCCACTGCGTACGGCGTCTACGCCGCGGTCATCGGCACCGCCGCCGCGGCAGGAGGCGCGCTGACCGGGCTGCTGTACTCGCATTC
>DAOUYK010000137.1 GCA_030666145.1 Mycolicibacterium sp.
AAGTGCGCCGCGGCGGATCCCACGATCACCGATGCGTCGGTGACGCGCCCGGTGACGACGATGTCGGCGCCGGAGTCCAGACAGTCGACGATGCCCCAGGCGCCCAGGTAGGCGTTGGCCGTCAGGAGTGTGCCCCCGCCCGATATTGCAGATGCGAACCCGAACTCTTCGGCGCGGGATAACACGTCATCACCTTCGACATGGGCGACGGAGACCGCGATGCCGAGTGTGTCGGCCAGCACACGGACCGCTGCAGCCAGGCCGGCGGGGTTGAGCCCGCCTGCATTGGTGACTATGCGGACCCCGCGGTCTTTGGCGATACCCAGGCACTCCTCGAGTTGGCGCAAGAACGTCTTGGCGTAGCCCGTGTCGGGATTCTTCATCCGATCGCGGCCCAGGATGAGCATCGTCAGCTCTGCGAGGTAGTCGCCGGTCAAGTAGTCGAGTTCGCCGCCGGTGAGCATCTCCCGCATTGCAGAGAGGCGGTCGCCGTAGAAGCCCGAGCAGTTTCCGATGCGGACCGCAGAGTCTGCCGGATCGCTACCCGATGACCTCACCGCGCTCCTTTGTCGTCGCCAATCTACCGACCAACCAACCGGTAGGTTACTTCTTACCGTCGGTACCGAGTCAAGTCCCGGATCGTCAGAAGAAGTCCCGGACCGTCAGAAGTAGGGCCGACGGGAAATCATGGTGCCCGCGCTCATGCGCCAAAGGGTTCCCGGGGCCGCCCTGCGGTGATGAGCGGAGTTTGGAACCGGTCCAGCTCACCGGCTATCCTGATCAGCAATTGACAGCGCCCGACCTACCCAGGCTCGCGTGCAGTGTTAGTACGGATATCACCCCAATAGATGGAGAGCTCGATCATGGCTGTGCCGAAGCGCAGGATGTCGCGCGCGAACACTCGTAGCCGCCGCGCGCATTGGAAGGCCACCCGCACTGAACTTGTCGGCGTCACCGTCGCAGGTCAGCAGCACAAGGTCCCGCGTCGCCTGCTCAAGGCCGCGCGGCTTGGGTTGATTGACTTCGACCGTCGCTGAGTTCTGAGAGAAGTCCCCGGTCACACGGCGCGCCTCTCAGGTCTTTCTCAGACACGGGGTCGACACTATGTCAGTGCGCATACTTGTCGTTGACGACGATCGCGCGGTGCGCGAATCCCTGCGGCGATCCCTTTCTTTCAATGGTTATTCGGTTGAGCTGGCCCAGGACGGCCGCGAGGCTCTCGACCTGATTGTCAGCCACCGCCCCGACGCCCTGGTGCTCGATGTGATGATGCCGCGGTTGGACGGCCTCGAGGTATGCCGCCTGCTGCGCAGCAGCGGCGACGACCTCCCGATCCTGGTGCTCACAGCGCGCGACTCCGTGTCCGAAAGGGTCGCGGGCCTGGACGCCGGGGCCGATGATTACCTGCCGAAGCCCTTCGCGCTGGAGGAGTTGCTGGCTCGGATGCGCGCGCTACTGCGCCGCACGAACCCCGAGGACGCTAGTGAATCGGCGGCGATGACCTTTTCAGACTTGTCGCTGGATCCGGTGACGCGCGAGGTCACCCGCGGTGAACGGCCGATCAGTCTCACCCGCACCGAGTTCGCGTTACTGGAGATGCTGATCGCTAACCCGCGCCGGGTCTTGACCCGCAGCCGCATCCTCGAGGAGGTGTGGGGCTTCGACTTTCCGACGTCGGGAAACGCGCTCGAGGTCTATGTCGGCTATTTACGGCGTAAAACTGAGGCCGAAGGTGAGCCGCGGCTGATCCATACCGTGCGGGGGGTCGGCTACGTACTGCGCGAGACCCCGCCCTGATGGCCATCGCGCCATCTGAGTCGACGTCCGGGTCAAAGTCCAGGTCGATGTCCGGGTCCACGTCCGGGTCGACGTCCGGCCCGCAGGCGGGGAGCCCAGCGCCCCCACCGCCCCCACCGCCGACTGCCAGTTCGGTGTCATTGCGGTGGCGCGTGATGCTGCTGGCTATGTCGATGGTGGCGATGGTCGTTGTGCTGATGGGGGTTGCCGTTTACGCGGTCGTGTCCCGGGCGCTCTACGACGACATCGACACCCAGCTGCGTAGCCGTGCCCAGTTGCTCACCGAGAGCGGGTCTTTGGCCGCCGATCCCGGTAAGGCCATCGAAGGTACCGCATATTCCGAGGTCAACGCCATGCTGTTCACGCCTCGGGCGATCTACACCGCCAATCAGCAGGGGCAGACGTTGCCGCTTGGCGGACCCGAGAGGGACGTCATCCAGGGGAACTTGCTGATGTCGCTGCGCACGGTCAGTCACCAGAGGGTGCTCGCGTTGCACCTCAGCAACGGCAGTGCGCTGCTGATCTCTAAGAGCTTGGCGCCGACTGGGCGAGTGCTCAACGGGTTGGGCACGGTTCTGCTTATCGTCGGCGGGATTGGGGTGGCCGTGGCTGCCATCGCAGGTGGAATGGTGGCGCGCGCCGGACTGCGCCCGGTGGCCCGGCTCACCGAGGCGGCCGAGCGGGTCGCCCGTACAGACGATCTGCGACCCATCCCGGTGTACGGCAGCGATGAGCTTGCGCGACTGACCCAAGCTTTCAACATGATGCTGCGGGCTCTGGCCGAGTCCCGTGAGCGGCAGGCAAGGTTGGTCACTGATGCCGGCCACGAGCTGCGTACCCCGTTGACGTCGCTGCGCACCAATGTTGAGCTCCTGATGGCATCTATGGCGCCCGGGGCGCCGCGCATACCCGAGGAGGAGATGACCGGGCTGCGGGCTGACGTCATCGCTCAGATCGAGGAATTATCGACGTTGGTTGGCGATCTGGTAGACCTCACTCGGGAGGAAGCCGGGGGAGTCATCCACGAGCCGGTCGACCTAGCTGAGGCGATCGATAGGTCGTTGGAGCGGGTTCGTCGGCGCCGCAACGATATTGAGTTCGACATATCGGTAATACCGTGGCAGGTGTACGGCGATGGGGCGGGCCTGGGCCGCGCGGTACTCAACCTCTTGGACAACGCCGCCAAGTGGAGCCCACCCGGGGGCCGGGTGGGCGTTCGGCTCACACAGGTCGACTCGTCGCACGCCGAGCTGGTGGTTTGCGATTACGGTCCCGGGATTCCTGCGCAGGAAAGGGGTCTCGTCTTCGAACGGTTCTTCAGGTCAACCGCTGCCAGGGCGATGCCGGGGTCCGGTCTGGGCCTGGCGATCGTCAAACAGGTGGTACTCAAACACGGCGGCACCTTGTTCGTGCGTGAGACGGTGCCGGGCGGCCAACCGCCGGGTACGTCGATGCACGTGGTGCTGCCGGGCCGCACCTCTGCTGTCGATCCCGAGAAGGTGGAGCGAGAAGTCGCGACACGCGGGGGCTGATCGCTACGTGAGCACACTCACAGACGAGGATGATGGGACAGGGTCCGGGGTGCCTGAACGGTCCAGATGTTATCCCGATGTTATCGCTGCGCCAATCGATCTCTAAGGGGATTCTCAGCACCGTTGGGCACGCTTAGGGCTCGCCCTTCGTTGTTCTAAGCGACGAAACCTACTCCAAGGAAGAGCATCGCACCGACATGACGAACCACCCGAGGTACTCGCAGACCCCGCCGCCGGATCGTCAACCCGGAATGCCTGGACAGGTCCCGCGCGGCTCGCGACCATCGGGCCCCTACGAGCGGCAGCCCCATGACTGGCGTTACGTGACTGATCAACAGCGACAAGCGACTGATCAACAGCGGCAAGCGTTTCGGGGGCCTTACGACCCCTACCGGGGTGCGCCTATGCCGGCCGGGCCGGGTCAGCCCCCCCGGCCGAACATGCCGTTCGACATGTCGTTCGCTCCCGAGTCGCAGCCCCGGAAACGTTCCCGTGCAACGGCTTTGGCGGCCGGTGCAGTTGCTATCGCGGTGGTTTCCGCTGGAGTCGGCGGTGGTGTCGCGATGCTGGCGTACCCAGACGACCACGGTGCCGGGGTAGGCGCTTCCGGCGCTGCGCCCAGCGTGGCTTCCGCCAGCGTGCCGGCCGGCTCCGTCGAGCAGGTGGCCGACATGGTCCTGCCCAGTGTGGTCATGCTGGAAGTGACGGTTGGGCGGCAGTCAGAAGAGGGCTCCGGTGTGATCCTGTCGACAGACGGTCTGATCCTGACCAACAACCACGTGGTCGCCGCCTCTGGGGAGAACCCAGGTGAAGCCGGTGGTCCGAAGACCAAAGTGACTTTCGCCAATGGCAAAACGACGACGTTCAGCGTGATCGGAGCGGACCCCGGAAGCGATATCGCGGTCGTCCGGGCCCAGAACGTCTCTGGCCTCGCCCCGATAGCAGTTGGTTCGTCGGCGGACCTGCGGGTCGGACAAGACGTCATAGCTATCGGATCTCCGCTTGGGCTGGAGGGCACGGTGACCACAGGCATCGTCAGCGCCTTGAACCGTCCGGTGGCCGCAGGCGGCGATGCGGAGAATCAGAACACTGTTCTGGACGCCATTCAGACCGATGCGGCGATCAACCCGGGGAACTCCGGTGGAGCGTTGGTCAACATGCGCGGTGAACTCGTCGGCATCAACTCCGCGATCGCCACGATGGGTGCCGACGCGGGCGAGCCGCAAGGTGGGTCCATCGGGTTGGGGTTCGCGATCCCGGTGGACCAGGCCAAGAGGATTGCCGACGAATTGATCCAGACGGGAAGCGCCTCCCGAGCGTCGCTGGGAGTCCAGGTTGGTAACGAAGCAGGGGCTGACGGCGCCAAGATCTTCGAGGTCACCGCTGGCGGGGCCGCCGAGGCCGCGGGCCTTCCTGAGGGAGTCTTGGTCACCAAGCTCGATGACAGGGTCATAGGCAGTGCCGACGCGTTGGTCGCGGCTGTGCGGTCGAAGGTGCCCGGCGAAACGGTGACACTGACCTATCTCGACGCTGCGGGCAAGCCGCAGGGGGTCGAGGTCACGCTCGGCAAAGCCGGCCAGTGAGACTGGTTGCGGGCCGGGCAGCCGACGACCGCAGTGTGGCTGCGTTGATGTCTGAGCCCGGATATACGGTTGAGTGCATGGAACAGCCTCATACGACGGTGGGCCGGGCGCTGGTGGTGGTGGTCGATGACCGCACCGCCCACGGTGACGAAGCGGACCACAGCGGACCCCTGGTCGCTGAGCTGCTCGGCGAGGCGGGCTTGGTGGTAGACGGTGTAGTGGTGGTTTCCGCGGACGAGGTCGAGATTCGCAACGCTCTGAACACCGCGGTGATCGGCGGAGTCGATCTAGTGGTGTCGATCGGGGGCACCGGGGTGACGCCGCGTGATGTCACCCCCGAGTCGACCCTGGATCTCCTCGACCGTGAGCTTTTGGGGATCGCCGAGGCGCTTCGGGCTTCGGGCCTGTCTGCGGGCATCGCCGACGCAGCACTGTCACGTGGGCTGGCTGGGGTTTCCGGCAGCACCCTGGTGGTTAATCTCGCCGGATCGCGCGCGGCGGTGCGAGATGGAATGGCAACCCTTGGGCCGTTGGCGGCGCAGATCATCGCCCAGCTATCCAGCTTGGATATCTGAGGTACCTCATGGCGGCCTTACGCAGGCTGTCGCCGCGCCGTATGACGATGGTGCACCCCACGTGTTACGCCGCGATACGCCCTCAGGCACGGGTGCGGCGATAGGGTTTGGCCAACATGGCGATGGGATTGCTTGCACCGTTTCCAGGTCCGATGAGATGGTCGGTGGGTTTTCAGGAGGACGGCCACGGATGAGCGTTTCGGATTCGGTTGATGTTGTTTTGTTGGCGGATATTCCGGGTTGTCGGCGGCTTGGGCTTTGAACAAGCGGGGCCGCTCGGTAATGGTGTTGGAGGCCCGTGACAGGGTCGGCGGACGCGCCTGGACCACCAACTGGGTCCCCCTCAAGGGTTCCTGGGGGCGGTTGGGTTGATCACGGAGGCCAGTGGATCGGGCCTGGCCAGACTCAGATCCCGGAGTTAGCTAAGGAAGTGGGCGTTGAGACGTTCCCGACCTTCCAGGACGGCCAATACCTTTTGGTCTTCGGTGGCCAGCGCCTGGTGTATTCGACCGATGACCCAACTAGACTGGATCTCCCGGTCCCCGAGGCGGGCAATCAGGAATTGTTGCAGGTGCTGGCCGAGATCGACACGTTGTCGAGAACAGTGCCCCCGCACGCCCCCTGGGAGGCGCCACGGGCCAAGGAGTGGGACACCCAAACCGCAGATACCTGGATCGAGCAGAACCTCGCGACCGACGGGGCGAAGTTCGCCCTGCACGCCGCGATCGTCGGGTACTTCTCGGTAGAACCAAGTGACTTGTCGTTTCTGCATCTGCTCTTCTACATGTCCGTGGGGGCGGCCTCGAGTCGCTCGAGGCGAGTTCGCTGGCCTGGAGGTTCCAAGAGGGTGCCCAAGAGATCCCGAACCGACTGGCCGAACGCCTGGGCGACAAGGTCAGCTACAGCTGCCCGGTCAGGAAAATCGATCAGACCAGCGACAAAGTGGTCGTCCGCACTGACACGGGCAGTGTCCAAGCCAGTCGGGTCATCGTTGCTGTCTCTCCCCAGCTGGCTTCGCGGATCCAATACGAGCCGGCCTTGCCGCCCTCACGTGACCAGTACATGAAACGAATGCCGTTGGGCTCGGTGATCAAATGCCACGCCGTCTACCCCGAGGCCTTCTGGCGTGACAACAACTCCAATGGGCAGCTGCTCAGTGAGGACGAAGTCAACTCCACGTTCGACAACTCCCCCGAGGACGGGGTTCCGGGTATCCTGGTCTGGTTTTTGGAGGGCGCGGTTGCGCGACGTTGGCATGAACGTCCTGAGCAAGGGGTCCGCGAGAAAATGCTCGCCACCTTCGTCGAGCATTTCGGTGAACAGGCCGCCCAACCGCAACACTTCTACTACGCCAACTGGGGTGCTGAGCCGTGGTCGCGGGGCTGCTACGCCGGCATCCCTACTCCAGGCACGTGGATCGGCTACCGCGACGCAGTGCGCAAGCCGGTCGGACGGATTCACTGGGCCGGCACCTAAGCCTCGACGGAATGGGCTCAATACATGGAGGGGGCCGTCCGTTCGGGGCAGCGGGCGGCCGCTGAGGTCTGAGTGAAAGCGGTGCCAACAATGGAAGATCTCAGCGCATGGTTCAACAACCTCGGCGCGGACGAATTGGAGGACTCGCTCGCCGACGACGTTGTCGTTGAGCACGTAACTACCGGTCGCAGTATCCTCGGAAAGGAAGCGGTCTTGGGCTGGCTCAGCGAACTACAGCAACGCTCAGCTGAGGATCGCATCGACATCGTCAGATCCAGCATCGACGGCACCACGATATGGGCCGAACGAGCCGATCACCATCTGATCGACGGCCAATGGCACGACATCCCGGTCATGGGGATCATCGAACTCAACGGCGATCAACAGGTGGTCTTGATGCGGGACTACTTCGACCCCGGGCTCGCCCTCTAACCAGGCGAAACGTTGACGATGGGGTTACCAGCGGCCGCCTCAATCTTCTCGACGGCCTCAACCACCTCAACCGCCCCAGTTGTCTCAGTTGCTCGGATCCGCTGAGGCCCCGTGAATCTATTGCCGGCCCGTGCGGCCGAGAACGAGCCCAGCGCGAAGCTACCGGGCAGAGCTGCCGACGCGACGGTTGCCAGGCTTCTGGCTACCATGGGCGTCGTTTGTCAGCAGGGTTGGAAGAACACGCCGGCATCGCCCGACCTTGTGTATGCAGCAAATCCTGCCGGCGACCGTCCCTGCAAACTCACGCCGAGCCACCCAGAACCCGGAATCGCCACTTCCTATTGTGCTGAAACGATTCCCAGATCCCGGTTTACTATCGCGCACCGAGCCGCCATACTGACTTCAATGTTAAGCACAGGTAAACGGCAAAAGTGAAGCACTGTGATCTTAGTCACTTCAGGTTGTGCCAGCGGTGACGGACGCGTCACGACGTCCCCAGCGCCCAGTTAACAAAATCTTTGGTGATGCGCTGCCGGAGATTGGTCCTGACGAGCGCGACAATGTATCACCGGATCACGACGGCGACAACGACCAGCGGCTGAAAGATAACGTTCCGCCTCATCATTGATTCGAGCGTTGCGCTCGCGATAACCGTAGAAAAATACGCTTGTAACGATCGGGCCGCCCGAAACGAACACTCTCATGCGGGGCCAGAAACTGCGACGTTCCAAAACGGTATGCCCTGCCGTCGCTGCAAGGGGGGTTGCGCGCAAACGTGGTAAGTTCAGCAAACTACGCCCAACAAGAACATTCGGATTGCGATCGGGGAGCGGGCACGTTGCCGGTCCTATGGAGTCCCGTTATATTCCTCGTGTCACGATGGGCGAATCGTAAGACTGACCGGTGGGGTATGAATTCAACTCACATGTCTGCATTGCGAGGTGTGGCGTAGCGGCAAGACCAGGCGCGGACAATTTCGGTGCCCCAGTCGGTGGGGCTCCATCTACATACTTTAAGGGAGATCATGAGGGCATTGAATCGGGTGCTGATCGTGATGGTGTCGGCGGTAGCTGCGTTGTTCGTGAGCACTGGCACCTCTCACGCTGGGCTAGATGATGAGATGAGCCTGGTTGACGGCCAGGGTAATACTTTGACGATCCAGCAGTGGGATACGTTCCTCAACGGCGTGTTTCCGCTGGACCGTAACCGGCTGACTCGTGAGTGGTTCCACTCGGGCAAGGCCACCTACATTGTCGACGGCGAGAGCGCCGAGGACTTCGAGGGCACGCTTGAGCTTGGCTATCAGGTGGGCTTTCCCTGGTCGCTGGGTGTGGGTATCAACTTCAGCTACACCACGCCCAACATCGCGTTCGACGGTTTGCAGGGTGTGGGTTTCTTCGACCCGGTGTTCGGTAATGAGTTCAGCGGCATTGTGACTCCGCCGCTGTTCCCGGGTGTGTCGATCTCGGCCGACCTTGGCAACGGTCCGGGTATCCAGGAGGTCGCGACGTTCAGTGTTGACGTGGCGGGCCCGGGTGGCTCGGTGGCTGTGTCCAACGCGCACGGAACGGTGACCGGTGCGGCCGGCGGGGTGCTGCTGCGTCCGTTCGCTCGGTTGGTTTC
>DAOUYK010000084.1 GCA_030666145.1 Mycolicibacterium sp.
TTCGGTCCGTCTTCACCGTCGCGGAAGGCCTCGGCGCCGGCGAACGAGATGGTCTTGGCCTCCGAGATGCCCTCGAATAACGATGCCACGGTGTCTAATTCGACAGGGTAGGCGTGTTCTTTCGAATCATACTTGCGCGAGATTGGTCGCAGGATCTCGGCTGCGCCCTGGTGACCCTTAAGGATAACTTCCTGTAGCTTTTTCGGCATTTCCAGATTGATTGCCATGTCAGTCTCTTCTCGTAAGTTCGGTGGGAGTTACAGGACCACAACACCTTCGGCGATGCCGATGGCGCGTAGGTCGCGGTACCATCGTTCGACCGGGTGTTCTTTGGTAAAGCCGTGGCCACCGAGCAGCTGGACGCCGTCAAGGCCGATCTGCATGCCCTTATCGGAACCGAGCTTTTTGGCCAGTGCCGCTTCGCGGGCGAACGGCAGGCCCTGTTCGGCCCGTGACGCTCCGCGCCACATGATCAGGCGTAGCCCGTCGAGCTCGATCGCGATGTTGGCACACATGAAGGCGACCGACTGCCTACGGGCGATCGGCTCGCCAAATGCTTCGCGTTCCTTGACGTAGGGGGTGACATAGTCCAGTACCGCGTGCGAGGTACCGACCGCCAACGCTGCCCAGCCGAGGCGGGACAGCGCGATCGCTTCTGAATAGTCGGCGTCTGTGGCCTCGTCCTCGCCGAGTCGAGCGCTCAGCGGCACAGAGACCTTGTCGAGCTCGAGCCGGCCGAGCGCGGCTCCGCGGATGCCCATGCTCGGGTCGGCCTTGATTGTCAGACCTTTGGCGGAAGCTTCGACGATGAACAGCGTCGGCTTCCCGTTGAGTTTGGCGGCCACGATGAACAGCTCTGCGTCCGCGGCAGCGGGGACCAGCGACTTGACTCCGTCGAGCCGGAATCCACTCGGGGTACGGATCGCGATGGTCTTCAACGCGGTCGGATCGAATAGCGGCTGCGGCTCGGCGATCGCCACACACGATTGTGGGATGTTCGAGCCGGAGAATTCCTTGAGGTATGTCGCCTGCTGGCCGGCGCTGCCCCAATGAGTGAGCGCCGACGCAACGCCACCGGGTGCAAGGATCGGCAGCGCCAACCCCATGTCCCCGTAGGCCAACGCTTCGGCTACTAGCGCATTGGTGACGGTGCTGCGACTCTCGGCGATACCGTCGAAGTCCTCGGGAATGCTGATCGCGGTAGTGCCGAGCTCGGCCGCCTTGGCGGTCAGGCTGGGGGGGTAGGCGGCCGCGTCGTCGGCATCATGCGCCGCCGGTCGCAGGATCTCCTCAGCGAACTCGGCGACGGTCTCGACGATCATCTTCTGGTCGTCATCAGGGGTCAGGTCAAAGTAGTCGGACCCCTTTTCGGAGCCGCTCGAGCTCAGCCGCGTGGGCGCCTTGCCGATACCCTGGACCCGCTTGAACTGCCGGGTCGAGGCGCCCGCGACGGAGAAGCCGTGTTTCACCCCGTATTTGATGCTGCGGTTGAGTGGGCCGCGCAGGTTGTAATTGTCCAGGAACTCCTGCCCCATGATGGGGGTGAGCAGCGCCATTCCGATATCAATGGCGGTGCGTTTGTGCTTCTGGAGGCCGACAGCGCTTTCGTGGCCGGTCCGTTTGGATGGCAGCGTGTTCGTCATTGGCGGTAGCTCTCGTGTGGTGGTCAGGAGGCGCAGATTGCGCAACTGACTCTAGAGTAAGGTATGGGAACTGACTGCTGAGTAATATCTACTGATGTGTAACGGACTTCACACAGTGAGGTGGGCCAGCACTGCGTCGTGCAGCAACCCGTTGGTCGCGACCGCGCTGCCGCCATGGGGTCCAGGCTCGGCCGCGAAATTCGTGAACCGGCCGCCCGCTTCGCGCACCAGGGCGGCCAGCGGCGCGAGATCCCACAGCTTGGCCTCTGGCTCCACGGCGATGTCGACCGCACCTTCGGCGACCAGACAGTACGACCAGAAGTCGCCGTAGCCGCGCGTGCGCCACACGGTGTCAGTAAGTTCGACGAACTTGGACCGGTGCGCCTCCCAGCCGGTGGTCAGGTCGGAAAATGACAGGCTCGCCGAGCCAAGGTCTTTGACCCCCGAAACTGAGATGCGTCGCGTCGCGCCCCCAAACGAGGCGAACGCACCCTGACCCTGGCTGGCCCACCACCGTCGGCCCAGGGCAGGCGCGCTCACCACGCCGACGACCGGCACGCCGTCGACGAGCAAGGCGATTAGCGTCGCCCACACCGGAACCCCGCGGACGAAGTTCTTGGTGCCGTCGATCGGGTCGATCACCCAGTGCCGGCCGCTAAATGCCCTGCTGCCGCCGAACTCTTCGCCCAACACCGAATCCAAGGGTCGGTGCTCGGCGAGTCTGCGTCGCAGCATCGTTTCGGCGTCGAGGTCGGCGTCAGTTGCCGGCGTCATGTCGGGCTTGGTGTGTACGCGCAGGTCGACTGCGCCGAACCGCCGCATTGTCAGCGAGTCGGTTTCGTCGGCCAGCTCAAGCGCCAGATTTTCGTCATCCGCCAGAGGGCTCATACGTGTCGTCCTACCATGTCGGGGTGGTCGAATTCGCGGTCATCCTGCTAATCGTCGGTGCGCTCGTGCTTCTCGCGGGGCCATGGATCATGCGAAAGCGCGGGATCGGCACCGACTGGGTGCCCGGCACCATGGTCGTGACCGGGGTCAGCCCGCGGCCTGACGCTGAGGGTGAGCAGTACGTCACGATCACCGGGGTCATCAACGGACCGACAATCACCGAGTACACGATCTACACGCGGATAGCTCTTGATGTGAACGCCTGGCCGGCGATGGGCCAGCTGTTCCCGGTGGTGTACTCGCCAGGCAATCCCGAGAAGTGGACGTTCGCGCCGCAGGACGCGCCACCGCCGCCGGCGCAAGGCCACTGAAGCCGCTTCGTCGTCAGCCGTGTTTGTTGGGCTGACTCCTTACGGGCTCGTCCCTCGCCCGCTTCGTCGTCAGCCGTGGCAGATTCGCAGCAGTTCGGCGACACTTGTCAGCTTCACGCGCGGCCGACCGGTTCCTTCGCCCGCCGAACATTCGTGCTCATCGATCAGCTTCCAATGTTCGTCGGTGACCACCTTCGGCTGTTGCTGCACAAACCACCCCGCCAGCCGATCGGCATGGTCGGCCTCGAACTCGGGCAACTCGGCGGCGTTCAGGTCCGCCAGCAGCGTGTTGACCGTTTCCTGGGAGTCGCTCTTATTGCTGCCGATCACCCCGGTAGGGCCTCGCTTGATCCAGCCGACCACGTACTCGTTGCGACTGCCCGCCACCCGGCCATCGACATGAGGAATGGTGGCGGCACGCTCGTCGAACGGCAGCCCCGGTGTCGGCAGGCCGCGGTATCCGACTGCGCGGACGACCAGTTGGGTTGACACCTCGTCGCGCTCGCCGCTGTCCTTGGCAACGGCCCGTCCGTCGGCGCCAGTGATCAGCTCGTTACGGCCCAGCACGATCGATGCCACCCCATCCTTTCCGTCACCCGATTTGATCTCGATCGGCGACGTGCAGAAGCGGAATACGATGCGGCGACCGGCGCCGCTGGGTGGCTTCTCGGCGTAGCCGCGCAGGACCTTGATGTTGTTGCGCACCGTCTTGCCCGCCGCCTCGAGATCGTCGTCGGTGATGTCCGCAAAATCCGCGGGGTCAACGATGACGTCGACATCGTTGAGACTCTCCAGAACGCCGAGCTCACGCAGCTCCAGCGTGGTGAACGGGGCCTGCAGTGGACCGCGTCTGCCGATAATCAGCACCTCCTGCACGCCGCGGGTCTGCAGCGAGCTCAGTGCGTGGTCGGCTATGTCGGTGCCAGCCAGTGCGGCAGGGTCACTGACAAGGATGCGTGCGACGTCCATTGCGACGTTGCCGTTGCCGATAACGACGGCGCGTCCGCTCGAAAGGTCTGGCGCCAGCTGCGCGAAGTTGGGGTGCGCGTTGTACCAGCCGACGAAGTCGACCGCAGACACGCTGCCCGCAAGGTCCTCGCCCGGGATGTTCAACGACCGATCGGATTGCGCGCCCACGGCGTAGACGACGGCGTCGTAGCGCTCGGCCAGCTCGGCTGGTTGTACGTGGCGGCCGACCTCGATGTTGCCGAAGAACCGAAACCGCGGATCCTCCGCTGTCGTTTCGAACTTGGCGCTGATCGACTTGATCTTCGGATGGTCGGGAGCTACCCCCGAACGCACCAGACCCCATGGGGTCGGCAGCATCTCCAGCATGTCGATGTGCACGTCGCGGTCTCCGTCAGCGGCGAACTTCTGCAAGGAAGCGGCAGCGAAGTAACCCGAAGGTCCTGAGCCGACGATGGCCACGTAGTACGGCCGCATTGGGTGCATTTGCGCTACCTTCTGTCGCTGTCCGGTCGCGTACAAGGGGCTGGCGCGACGAAGCCGAACGGGGTTTCACCCCGATGCTAGATCGAGGCGGACGCTATTGACGGTGGTCGTGTAGAAATCTTCTCCGCTGTTTCGCGCCAGGCAGCGACGGCCGCGAAGATCGGCGAGGTGAGTACCCTGAACTCCCGTGGATCCCGACCGTCAAGCCGATATCGCCACCCTGGACTCCACGCTCACCACTGTGGAGCGTGTGCTCGATGTCGAGGGGCTTCGTGGTCGCATCGAAAAGCTTGAGCAGGAGGCTTCTGACCCGAACCTGTGGGATGACCAGTCGCGCGCCCAGAAAGTCACCAGTGAGCTGTCGCACACCCAGGGCGAACTTCGGCGGGTCGAGGAGCTGCGCGGACGACTGGAGGATCTGCCGGTGCTCTACGAACTCGCAGCCGAAGAGGGCGGGGCCGGTGGTGCGGAGTCTGTGGCAGCCACGGAAGCCTTCGCCGAGGCTGACCATGAGTTCAAGCAGCTGCGCGAGGACATCGAGGCGATGGAGGTCCGCACCCTGCTCGCCGGTGAATACGACGAGCGCGAGGCGCTGGTCAACATCCGTTCCGGCGCTGGTGGCGTGGACGCCGCGGACTGGGCCGAGATGCTGATGCGGATGTATATCCGCTGGGCCGAGCAACACAAGTACCCGGTCGAGGTGTTCGATACCTCTTACGCGGAGGAGGCCGGAATCAAGAGTGCGACCTTCGTGGTGCACGCGCCGTTTGCGTACGGCACCCTCTCGGTCGAGCAGGGCATCCACCGACTGGTACGGATTAGCCCGTTCGACAATCAGGGTCGGCGTCAGACATCGTTCGCTGAAGTCGAGGTGCTGCCGGTGACCGAGACCACCGACCACATCGATATCCCAGACGCCGACGTCCGGGTAGACGTCTACCGGTCCAGCGGCCCCGGTGGCCAATCGGTGAACACCACAGACTCCGCGGTTCGACTGACCCACGTCCCGACCGGTATCGTTGTCACCTGCCAGAATGAGAAGTCGCAGTTGCAGAACAAGGTGTCGGCGATGCGCGTGCTTCAGGCAAAATTATTGGAACGCAAGCGCTTAGAAGAGCGGGCCGAGATGGACGCGCTGAAGGGCGACGGCGGCAGCTCCTGGGGCAACCAGATGCGTTCCTACGTGTTGCACCCCTACCAGATGGTGAAGGATCTGCGCACCGAGTACGAGGTCGGCAATCCAGCAGCGGTGCTGGATGGCGACATCGACGGCTTCCTGGAAGCCGGCATCCGGTGGCGCAACAGAAAAGATGACGACTAGCTCCCTACTTGCATTCGACGCCGCCTCGCGTTGGCGTGGCTTCTGGCGCGGTGACGTCGGCAACTGGATTCTCGACCGCGGCATACAGATCGCGCTGCTGCTGATCGGTGGACTGATTGCTGCCAGGTTCATCAGCTGGGCCGCGCGCAGGATCGTCCAGCGGATCGACGCCGAGTATGAGGGAAGCGATCAACTGGTGCGCTCCGAGAGGGCCAAACACCGCCAGGCGGTGGCTTCGGTGATCTCCTGGGTATCGGTCGCGATGCTGTTCGTCGTCGTGACGGTGGAGATCACCTACATCGTCGATATCCCGGTGGGATCACTGATCGCACCCGCCGCGGTCATCGGTGCCGCGCTGGGTTTCGGTGCACAAAAACTGGTCCAGGATCTGCTCAGCGGATTCTTCATCATCGCCGAGAAGCAGTACGGCTTCGGTGACTTGGTTTCGTTGAGCATGGGTGTGTCCCAGGATTCGGTCGGGACCGTCGAGGACGTCACGTTGCGGGTGACCAAGTTGCGTACCGCCGAAGGTGAGATGTACACCATCCCCAATGGGAACATCGTCAGGTCGCTGAACTTGTCTAAGGACTGGGCGCGCGCGGTCATCGACGTCCCGGTTCCGGCCACGGCGGACCTCAGCCGCGTTAACGAGCTATTGCATGGTGTTACAGAAAACGCGATAGAAGACGCTGGGCTTGCCGATCTCCTGCTTGACGCGCCTCAGCTCATGGGCGTGGAGAGCATCGAACTGGACACCGTGCATTTGCGAATGGTGGCGCGCACGCTGCCCGGCAAGCAGTTCGACGTTGGTCGCCGGCTTCGCGTTCTCGTGATTGCCGCATTGCGTGGCGACGGCATCCTTGCGCCACCCGATGGTTCGATGCCGGTGGTGGAGGCTTTCGCTCCCTCGGCTGCCGTCGGCGCCAAGGAGTTTTCACAGGGAGAGTCAGGTCAGCGATGAAGCCCTGGCTCAAGGCGAAGCTCGGTCGGATCCGTATATCGACTGTGGCCCTTTTAGCCGTGTTCTGCCTGCTGCTCTGGGTGCAGCAGACGTTCCCATCCGAGCGGGCGGCTGACGATGCGCCTGTGCCGGCGGTTGTGCCGCCTGGGTTCGTACCCGACCCCGACTACACGTGGGTGCCGCGGACGAATGTGCGAACCGCGGCACCCGTGTACACCGTGACCCCCACCAGCCCGACGAGTCCGACCGAGCCGACTCCGCCCGGTGAGACAACAACCCCGACCGACTCTCCGCTGCCCACGCCGACCAGTCCGGCGACCGGGCGCAACTCCGTCGGGTCTATACCGCCAGGCCCGCGGACCCCGCTGAGTCCACCCGCCAGCGCCACCGCGCCGGCGGGTCCGACAGCGCCAACCACCGTGCCGGCGCGGTAATACAGAGGTAATTGTATGTCCTCCCGCTACACTGGCGTGCCGTGATGATCACTCTCGACAATGTGTCAAAGCAGTACAAGTCGTCGGCACGTCCAGCGCTCGACAACATCTCGGTCAAGATCGATAAGGGTGAGTTCGTCTTCCTCATCGGCCCCTCCGGGTCGGGCAAGTCCACGTTCATGCGTCTGTTGTTGGCCGAGGAGCAGCCTTCGTCGGGCGACATCAGGGTGTCGAAGTTCCACCTGAACAAGCTGCCCGGTCGCCACGTCTCCGCGCTGCGGCAGGTCTTGGGTTGCGTTTTTCAGGACTTCCGTCTGCTGCAGCAGAAGTCCGTGTTCGAGAACGTGGCCTTCGCGCTCGAAGTGATCGGAAAACGTTCCGACACCATCAACCGGGTGGTTCCCGAGGTGCTGGAGATGGTGGGGTTGTCGGGCAAGGCCAACCGCTTGCCCAATGAACTGTCCGGCGGCGAGCAGCAGCGCGTTGCCATCGCCCGCGCGTTCGTCAACCGGCCGCTGGTGCTGCTGGCCGACGAGCCGACGGGCAACCTTGACCCTGATACCAGCAAAGACATCATGGACCTGCTCGAACGGATCAACCGCACGGGCACGACCGTGCTGATGGCCACCCATGACCACCACATCGTCGACTCGATGCGCCAGCGGGTCGTCGAACTCGAACTCGGCCGGCTGATTCGTGATGAGCAGCGCGGCGTCTACGGAATGGATCGCTAAGTGCGCTTCGGTTTTCTCATGAGCGAAGTCCTGACGGGGCTTCGCCGCAACGTAACCATGACCGTCGCGATGATCCTCACCACCGCGATCTCCATCGGCCTGTTCGGTGGCGGGCTGCTGGTGTTGCGTCTGGCCGATCAGTCGCGTGACATCTACCTGGACAGGGTGGAGAGTCAGGTCTTCCTGACCAGCGAAGTGTCGGTCAATGACCCGACCTGCGATGCTGACCCGTGCAAGGCGCTGCGGTCGCAGATCGAGGCGCGCGACGACGTCAAGTCCGTTCGCTTCTTGAACCGTGACGATGCCTACGAAGACGCGATCACGAAATTCCCGCAATACAAGGACGTGGCCGGAAAGGACGCGTTTCCCGCGTCGTTCATCGTCAAGCTCGAAGATCCTGAGCAACACACAGACTTCGACGACGCCATGGCGGGCCAGCCCGGCGTGCTCAACGTCTTGAACCAGAAGGACTTGATCGACCGGTTGTTCGCCGTGCTGGACGGGCTGTCGAATGCGGCGTTCGCTGTGGCGTTAGTACAGGCGATCGGTGCGGTGCTGTTGATAGCCAACATGGTTCAAGTCGCGGCGTATACCCGCCGGACTGAGATAGGGATCATGCGACTTGTTGGCGCCAGTCGCTGGTATACACAGCTGCCTTTCTTGCTCGAGGCGATGGCTGCGGCATTCTTGGGCGTGCTGATCGCTATCGGCGGCCTGATTGCGGTGCGTGCGCTGTTCCTGGAGAACGCCCTCAACCAGTTCTACCAAGCCAATCTGATTGCGCGCATCGACTACGCCGACATCCTCTACATCGCACCGATCCTGTTGTTCCTGGGGGTGGCGATGGCCGGTGTCACTTCATACGTCACGCTGCGGTTGTACGTACGAAGGTAGGCCGTGTCAAAGAAGGCCAAGGCGCCCAAAGACAGCAACAACCAGGTTGTTGCAACAAATCGCAAAGCGCGGCATAACTATTCGATTCTGGAGACCTACGAGGCCGGAGTCGCGCTGATGGGCACCGAGGTCAAGAGCCTGCGCGAGGGGCAGGCATCGCTTGCAGATGCTTTCGCCACCATCGACGACGGCGAGATCTGGCTGCACAACCTGCACATTCCTGAATATCACCACGGCAGCTGGACTAACCACACGCCGCGGCGCAATCGCAAGCTGCTGCTGCACCGGCGTGAGATCGACAACCTGGTCGGCAAGGTCCGCGACGGCAATCTGACGCTGGTGCCGCTGTCGCTGTACTTCACCGGAGGTCGGGTCAAGGTAGAGCTGGCCCTGGCCCGCGGTAAGCAGGCACACGATAAGCGCCAGGACTTGGCGCGCCGCGACGCGCAACGCGAGGTCACCCGGGAGATGGGCCGGCGCCTCAAAGGCGTGACCGACTGACGGGCGTCATCAGCGCGCTGATCGCGGCGCCAAGATGGGCGTGGACCTCGTTGCCAGGCGGTGACATTCCGGCTCGGGATCGTTGTGCGTGATGGGCGGGCAACTGGCTGGTAGATAGTTGGGACGCTGCTGGCGTTGGTGTCTGTCGGAATGATCGCCGTGGGTTAGCTAACGTCATGTTCACGGGCCGAGTACGAGCTGCGCTTGTGGCGGAAGGAGGCGGACAGTCAAGCACTACAAATTGCGCATCGCCCTGTTCGTCGTTGTCGCACTGCTGGCCGGTGTCAACGCCCTGGCGCCGTGGGGAGACGAGGCGGCTCGCCGCGGAGACACTTTACTGCAGCTGGGTACCGGACTGGGGGCTGTGATCTGCGGCGTTGTCGTCGCGCTGGGCATGAGCGGAATGGCGCGTTGGTGGCGGCTGCTTCTCGTCATGGTGCTAGCGGGCTTTCTGGCCGGCCAGATTCTCTGGTGGTCCTCTGGAGGTGAAGAGGGCAGCGCATCGGCGGCACTGGCAATGTTCATCACCTATCTGGCATTCCCGGTGTTCGCCCTCGCTTCGGTATACGTCCTGGTGCGTTCAACTGGCGGTGTGCTCAGGCGCCGGAGTTCTCAGTTGCAGCGTTCCTTGGTCACCACGTTCCTCGACGGGTTGGTGGCCGCCACAGCGTTCTTGATATTTGTCTCGATGGGCGGCTTCGGCACCCAATCGACCGCCTCGCTGCCCCGCTCGAGCAGCCCGGCCGCGCAATTTGCTTTCTCGTTGGCCGAGTTGGTCGTTGTGGTCGTGGCTGTGGTGGTCACGATGATCTACCATCTGGACCGCCCACATCGGAGGAACTATCTCCTATTGGCCGCGGGCATTGTGACCATCGCTTCGGCAGATCGGCTCGTGGCGTACTACGAAACTGTGGGTTCGGCGAGCGGCCAGCGGTGGGCTGCGATCGGTTTGGTTCTGGGCCCTCTGCTGTTCGCCTATGCGATGCTCGAGACGCAGGAATGGCCGGCTGCGGCGGCGGGGCCCCGTAGCCAGGAGATGGACTGGGCGCAGCTGATCCTGCCCTATATGGGCTTCCTCGGGATCGCAGTACTTTTCGCGTTCCACATATCGATCGGTCAGCCGTTTAATGGTTTCGTGGTCAGCTTGTTGGTGCTGATGGTGCTGCTGATCGCCATCCGCCAGGTGGTGGCGATTCGCGCGCAGTATTTGCTGACTCAGCGTTTGTCTTCCACACAGCGCAGACTGGCGCGTCAGGTGCACACCGATGCTTTGACTGGGTTACTCAATCGCTTGTTGTTAGGTAGACGACTCAATGCCGCGATGCGCGACGGTCGTTTCGTGCTGGTCGTCGTCGATCTCGACGATTTCAAGGAGATCAACGATCGGTTCGGGCACGCCGCGGGTGACGAACTGCCGCGTGCGGTCGGGGAGCGCCTCAAACGGTGTTTGACAGACGCCGACACCGTGGCCCGCGTCGGCGGTGACGAATTCGCGATCCTCATCGACGGCAGCAGAGAAGAACCAGAGGTCATTGCGGACCAGCTGCGGGTGGCGCTTCGGGTTCCATTCGCTGTGCAGGGTTCCTCGGTGCGGGTGCGTGCCAGCATGGGCCTGGCCCGTCCCAGCGCAGACGGACCGTCCCAGACGGCGGATGACCTGATGCGCCAAGCCGATATCTCGATGTACGCGGGAAAACGTACCGGCAAGGACACTGCGGTGGTCTATCAACCGTCCTCTGATGTTCGCGGAGATTTCCCGACCGCGCTGCGCCAGGCCGGCGACGGCGTCCCGGCGGGGTTCAGCCTCGCCTACCAACCCATCGTCGGCCTTCCGGGTGGCACGCCGATGGCGGTCGAGGCGCTGGCGCGATGGACCGCGCCCAATGGAATCGACATCTCACCTGAAACTTTCGTGGCCGCCGCGGAGGTAGCCGGTCTCGGCGCCGACCTCGACGCGTTGGTACTCGATCTGGCGTGCAGCGAAGTCCAAGCTTCCGGTTTGGATGGTGACGTGCACGTGAATATCGGCGCTGCGCGCCTGGGCAACCTGTCATTCGAAGACGGTGTCCGAGAGGCGCTGGCCAAGCACGGACTGACGCCGAGCCGGCTAGTGGTGGAAATTACCGAGACAGTCCCGATCGTCGATCTCGCTGCTGCCGCTGAACAGATCGGTCGGTTGAATGCCTTGGGTGTCAAGGTGGCACTTGACGACTTCGGCGTGGGATTCAACTCGCTGATGTATCTGCATACGCTGCCCGTGCAATTCGTCAAACTTGACCGCCGATTCGTCACCGGGACCGATTCCGAACGAGATTTTGCGTTGTACCGATCGGTTACCCGCCTGTGCGGCGACCTGGGAATGGAAGTGATCGTGGAGGGAATCGAGCGCGAAGAGCAGGCGGCGGCGGCCTACAACGCCGGGTGCAGACTGGCCCAGGGGCACCTCTTCGGGGGCGCCGTCCCCATCGCCGAGCTCACTTCCGGGTCGAAGACCCAGCGCACCCCTTTGATGGGCGGGCTAGGCCATGCAGACCGGTTCCCGAGCCGACGGGCTGGTGGGCCAGACCTCGACGGTGGGCTGTGACGAGATGGCGGCCAGCGTGCAGGCCCGG
>DAOUYK010000193.1 GCA_030666145.1 Mycolicibacterium sp.
GTTCGCCGTCATCGGCGGCGTAGGCGGCCTCCAGGTCGCTTTGGATACTTGCCAGCTCATCCAGCTGAACATCGGTGATGCCGGCCGCGGCCCTGGCCGCGAGCTCACCGCCGAGATAGGCCTGCACATCTGAGACGTCGGCGATGTCGCGAACGGTGACCGGCCGCACCACGAAACCGCGTCGTGGTTGCTGCTCAAGCAGTCCTTCGGCCTTGAGCTCCAACAGAGCCTCCCGAACCGGGGTAACGCTGATGCCCAACCCCTCGGCCAGATGGTCGAGCCGTACATACGTTCCGGCGGTGTAGGTTCCGTCGAAGATCCGCCGACGCACGATCCGGGCCACGTCCTCAGCCAGTTGCGGCCTAGCTGCGAAATCGGAGACGCTCACCACATCAAACCCGGTAGTCCGACAGCAATCGCTTGCTGATGATATTTTTCTGGATTTCGCTAGTACCCTCGCCGATCAGCAGGAATGGGGCATCCCGCATTAACCGCTCGATCTCGTACTCTTTCGAGTACCCGTACCCGCCGTGAATCCGGAAACTCTGCTGGGTTACTTCGGCGCAGACCTCACTGGCAAAGTACTTCGCCATACCGGCGGCCACATCGTTGCGGTCCCCGGAATCTTTCAGCCGTGCCGCGTTAACCATCATCAGATGTGCGGCCTCGACTTTGGTTGCCATCTCCGCCAATTGGAATGCGATGGCCTGGTGCTCGGCAATAGGCTTACCAAACGTGCTGCGCTGCTGGGCATATCGGACGGCCAGCTCGAACGCCCTGACGCCGACGCCACAGGCTCGGGCGGACACGTTGACGCGGCCGACCTCCACGCCGTCCATCATCTGGAAGAAGCCCTGTCCTGGCGCCTCACCGAGGATTTGGGTGGCCTTGGCGCGGTAGCCGTCAAAGATCAGCTCGGTGGTGTCGATACCCTTGTACCCGAGCTTGTCAAGCTTGCCGGGGATTGTCAGTCCGGGCACGACTTCACCGAATCCGGTGGGCTTCTCGATCAAGAACGCGGTCAGATTGCGGTGCGGCTTGTCAGCACCTTCGTCGGTGCGCACCAGCGTTGCGACCAGCGTCGAGCTACCCCCGTTGGTCAGCCATATCTTCTGGCCGTCAATGCTGTAGGTGCGGTCACCATTGTCCTTGGCCCTGGTACGGATCGCGGCCACGTCGGAGCCGAGCTCGGGCTCTGACATCGAGAAAGCGCCGCGGGTCTCACCGGTCGCCATCCTCGGTAGGTAGTAACGCTTCTGCTCGTCGGTGCCGTGCTGGCGAATCATGTAGGCGACGATGAAGTGGGTGTTGATGACACCGGACACGCTCATCCAGCCGCGCGCCAACTCTTCGACGCAGAGGGCATAGGTGAGCAGCGACTCCCCCAGCCCGCCGTATTCCTGTGGGATCATCAACCCGAACAAACCCATCTCGCGCATGGCGTCCACGATCGCCTGTGGGTAGGTGTCGGCGGGCTCGAGCTCCTTCGCGGTCGGGATCACCTCTTTGTCAACGAATTGCCTCACCGTAGAGACGATCTCGGTCTGGAAATCGCTGAGCCCTAATGTCTGGGCTAGTTTGGTCACGCGCTTACCCTTTCGAAGACGGCCGCGAGCCCCTGCCCGCCGCCGATGCACATCGTCTCCAGGCCGTAGCGGGCACCGCGGCGATCGAGCTCGCGTGCCAGCGTTGCGAGCATCCGCCCTCCGGTCGCTCCGACCGGGTGACCGAGCGAAATCCCCGAGCCGTGCACATTGATGCGCTCTAAATCTGCTGCACTGAAACCCCATTCGCGCATACATGCCAGGGCCTGGGCGGCGAATGCTTCGTTGATCTCGATGAGGTCCATGTCGGCGAGCTTGAGTTCAGCTTTACTCAAGGCGACAGCAGTGGCGGGCACTGGGCCGATGCCCATGATGTCCGGGGCGACTCCTGCCACCCCCCAGGACACCAGTTTCACCAGTGGTACCAGTCCGAGTTCGGCGGCCTTCTCCGGGGTGGTAACCAGACACATCGACGCGGCATCGTTCTGACCGCTGGAGTTTCCCGCAGTCACGGTGGCGCCCGGATCATTCTTAGCCAGAACTGGTTTGAGCTTGGCGAGGGACTCCATCGAAGTGTCGGCGCGGGGGTGTTCGTCGGTGGCGAACACCGTGTCCTCGCTGCGCGAGGATACCGTGACGGGAACGATCGTCTCAGCCAACAGCCCTTCTTCCTGAGCGGCGACGGCGCGGCGGTGCGACGACACGGCCAGCTCATCCTGCTCGTCGCGCGGAATCGAATAGCGCCTTCGCAGGTTCTCGGCCGTCTCGAGCATGCCGCCGGGTACCGGGTAATTCCTGCCGCCTGCAGTCGTTCTGCCGCGAGTCAGGGCGTCGTGTACTTCCACACCGCCTCGTGCGCCTCCCCAACGCATATCGGTGGAATGGAAGACCGCGTTGCTCATCGACTCGGCGCCACCGGCGGCGACGACTTCGTCGTTTCCACTTGCCACTTGCATGCATGCCTGGATCACCGCCTGGAGGCCGGAGCCGCAGCGGCGATCGACTTGCATTCCGGGCACGGTCGGGGGCAATCCGGCATCGAGGGCAATCACCCGGCCGATAGCCGGCGCCTCCATGCTCGGATAGCAGTGCCCGATCACCACGTCCTCCAAAGAGTGAGGTGCGATACCCGTTCGCTCGAGTAGCCCCTTGAGCGCGGCAACCCCGAGATCGACCGCGGTCAGTGACTTGAACATGCCGCCGTAGCGGCCGATCGGGGTACGGACGGGTTCGCAGATGACGGCCGGACGCATCACAGATGCCGTCCGCCGGTGACTTCCATGACCGTGCCGGTCATGTACGACGACAGGTCCGATGCCAGAAACAGCGCCACCCTGGCGACCTCATCTGGCTCACCAGCGCGACCCATCGGGACTTCGGCCACCTTGGAGTCCCAGATACGTTGCGGCATAGCCTCCGTCATCGCCGAGCGGATCAGACCGGGCTGGATGGCGTTGACCCGTACTCCCAGATAGGCAAGCTCCTTGGCAGCGGCCTTCGTCATCCCAACGATGCCGGCCTTGGCCGCTGAGTAGTTAGTCTGTCCGACCATCCCGACTTTGCCCGAGATCGACGACATGTTGACGATCGCTCCACTCTTGGCCTCCCGCATCACCGCGGCGGCTGCACGCAAGCCGTTCCAGGTGCCCTTCAGGTGCACCGCGATCACGTCATCGAACTGGTGCTCAGTCATCTTGCGCAGCGTTGCGTCACGGGTGATGCCCGCGTTGTTCACCATGATGTCGAGTCCACCGAAGCCGTCCACCGCGGCGGCCACCAGCGCATCGACCTCGGCGTCGCTCGTCACGTCGCACCGCACGGCCCGGGCGACGTTGCGGCCGCCCAGTTTCTCCGCGGCCGCCTCTGTCGCCTCCGGGTTCACGTCGCCCAGGACGACGCGTGCGCCCTCGGCGATGAACCGCTGCGCGATCGCAAAGCCCAGACCCTGGGCTCCGCCCGTGACCACTGCGGTCCGATCAGTCAGCAATGACACCTGTTGCACCCATCCTCACGTCACTCAGGACCTAACCAGACGATTATCATATTTCATATACGATATTTGAAGATTTGTCTTTCGAGGAGCTCAGCCGATGACCACAGCCGAAGTCAGCGACGAAGATTTCCAGGAGGTCTGGGCCCAGACCCGCATCTTCGTCCGTAATGCCGTCGTCCCCCGTGAGCAGGAGATTCTCGCTGACGACCGTGTTCCCGACGACCTGCGCGAGCAGGCCAAGTTGATGGGTTTGTTCGGTTATGCGATCCCGCAGCAGTGGGGCGGGCTCGGGCTGAACCTCGCCCAGGATGTCGAGCTGGCGATGGAACTGGGCTACACGTCGTTGGCGCTGCGTTCCATGTTCGGCACCAACAACGGGATCGCTGGGCAGGTCCTCGTCGGGTACGGCACAGACGAACAGAAGTCGACATGGCTGGCCGGCATCGCCTCCGGTGAGGTCGTCGCGTCGTTCGCGCTCACCGAGCCCGGCGCCGGCTCCAATCCTGCAGGGCTGCGCACAAAGGCCGTCCGCACCGGCCCTGCAGACAGCGCAGATTGGATCATCAACGGCCAGAAACGTTTCATCACCAACGCGCCCACCGCGGATCTGTTCGTCGCCTTCGCAAGGACAAGGCCGGCCGACGACAAGGGAGCGGGGATCGCGGTATTCCTGGTGCCTGCCGATGCACCAGGTGTCGAGGTCGGCGCCAAAGACAAGAAGATGGGCCAGGAAGGGGCCTGGACCGCCGACGTCAGCTTCACCGACGTGCAAGTGCCCCAGAGCGCGCTAGTCGGGGGGGCGCAAGACATCGGCTACCGCGCGGCGATGACCTCGCTGGCCCGTGGCCGTGTACACATCGCGGCGCTTGCGATGGGAGCTGCCCAGCGCGCGCTCGACGAATCGGTCACCTACGCCGCCACCGCGACACAGGGCGGCACCGCCATCGGCGAGTTCCAGTTGGTCCAGGCCATGATCGCTGACCAGCAGACCGGTGTGTTGGCCGGGCGCGCCCTAGTCCGAGATGCCGCCCAGAAGTGGATCAGCGGAGAAGACCGCAGGATCGCGCCGTCAGCGGCGAAGCTGTTCTGTACCGAAATGGCAGGCACAGTGGCTGATTTGGCCGTGCAGATACACGGAGGCAGCGGCTACATGCGCGAGGTCCCAGTGGAGCGGATCTACCGCGATGTTCGATTGCTCCGACTCTACGAGGGCACCAGTGAGATCCAGCGGTTGATCATCGGTGGCGGACTGGTCAAGGCGGCGCAGAAGTGAAGGGGCTCGCCGCCTCAGACCTGTTTGGCCACGAGTTTGCTCATGAGGTTGGGCGCCAACCCGTTCAACGCCACGATCGCCGCATTGATCCGCGGAAACACGATGTACTGTTTGTTCTTTGCCATACCGGCGAGAATGCACTCGACCGCACGCTCCGGTGAGATTTTGTTGACAGGCACCTTATCCATCGCGGTTGCGTAGCTGTAACTTCCGAGGTTTGTAGCCGAATCAAAGATGTTGGTCTCAACCAGTCCTGGGATCGTAACGCTCACCCGCGCAACGTGTCTGGCGTAGCAACTGCGCGGACGGCTGCTGTGGCAACGGCCCATGCTGCCAAGAACACATGTCGTCGCCCCATGAATCGAGAGAAGCCTTGCTCGTGAAATAAGTTCGGAACCAAGCGATCTCGCGTTCCTAAGGCCGCAACCGCACGCCACAGGGTTTCTTCCGGCCAGGCGGGATCGCGCGTTGCTGGCTAAGCTGCGGCAGATCAGTCAGCGGCCGGCTCCTACATCAGCAGCTCGACGCGGCCAAACCGGCTGGCCGCCTTGCCCACCAGGGCTACTCGTAGGACCGCTTCACCGACCGGACCGCGCGGAACTCGGCATGCTGGAGATCCGGCTCGACAGAACAGGACTCCATGGCGGGCGCCGATGGCCAACGGACCCTCTCTCGTCGTGAATACTGCCCCGGTTACGTCGCCGTCTTCGAACACGAGGTGCTCCAATCCCAATACCGGATGGATGTCAAGATCACGCGAATACGCTTCTGCGTTGAGCCACTCCAGCGCCGATCCCACGATGTCGCCAGGGCCTGCGCTCAGCGACCCGATTTCGGTGACGACGATAGCTTCACCGTCTGCAGATTCCATTGCCGCGCCGGTCCAATCGGTGACCCGGGTGTACAGATAACCCGACGGCGAGGGAATGCACCGAGCGGCCCAATCCCGCAATTGCGAGCCAACGAACGGAGGACTTCTTCGCCCCTGGGGGGCACTGGTTTGCGGGGCCGATCGGATCGGCAGATCGTCGTCGAGCTGCGGGAGGGCCGCCACGTCGAGGTCGCCCGCAAGTTCGGCAAGGTATGTCGCCGTCGCGCTGTCGCCATTGTCGTGGGTGAACCACCCCGGGTGGCTGCACTCAGCGACGGCAGCCCTCGGGGCCGATGCGCGCGCGACCAGAACGTCAGCGCCTTCGTCGGCTGCAGCAATGGCACCCGCCAGCCCGGCGATGCCAGCGTCGGTGCACACCACGTCGACTTCGTGGTCCCAGCAAGGGTGCCCTGTCACGGTTAGTTACTCCAGATTCGCCAACGCCGATGAGCGGGTTGCCACCGCCTAAGGGGGGTCAGCTATCGATCAGTGAGAAGTCTGACAACGAGGGTCGCCACAGCCGAGCTTGGAATTCCAAGGGTTACGGCGTCACGGACAATGGCCAAGAAAGGAACGTACCACTGGGTTGAGCGGTGACCGCGCACCAATGCGCATCGATGCCTCAATATCCGGCGCTCCTGAGACGCCAGTCCCGAGGAGGCGCGATGCGCCCTGCTCAGCGGCAAGGCGAGCCTTTCTCCCGCCAGTTGGTAATGATAATCATTCCCATATAGGGTTGAGTCGTCACGCCTTGGAAAAGGGGAGGCTGGGCCTGGCCAACTCATCAGTTTCAAAGGAGAGCAGTGAAGTCAGTGGGAAAGTCAGTAGCGGTCGCGGCGTTGGCAACCGCTATGAGCCTCATCTCAGCCCAGGGATGCTCATCCCCGTCGGAGCACTCATACAG
>DAOUYK010000127.1 GCA_030666145.1 Mycolicibacterium sp.
CAACTCGGGGCCATAGTTACCGAGCGGCGGTCAGGGTCAGCCGCTCAGTGACGACGAGGCCCGCCAAGAGGACCACCGGAGGACCCGCACGGCGATGACCGGGCCGTCTAACTCGATTCTGCTGTATTGGGGGTATTTGGCGCGGAGCAGCGCGTAGCCGGTCGCCATCTCCTCGCCGCGTTGATGGACCGTTGCGGTGCCGTCGAGACGGACCCACCACAACCGGGTCCAGTCATCGTCGTAGCGATCGACCATCAGGCTCACCGCAGCGTTGCACTCGATGTTGATCAACCGCTGCAGACGCTGCGTCGACTTCGGCTTCGCGTCGATGGCCGTGTAGAGCAGGTCGTTGCGGTTATCCGGCATCGCGAAGACGACCGGCACTAAATGAGGTGCACCGTCGTCTCGCGTCGTGCCGAGCGTGGCGACCGGCGCGGCTGCGAATACCGCCGCCGCATCGAAATCCGTCGTATCAAAACGTAAATCCGCCATGTCACCACGTTAGGTTGCTCACGGCCCGTGGCGTGGACGGTTGACGCGATAGAGACGCAGATGAAGAATCATACGTCTTGGACCGGCTCGATACCGAGGTCCTGGTAGCTGACCAACGCGTAGAACGGCACGCCATGTTTGGCGAAGCGTCTGGTGGCGATGTCGCCGCGGTCCACCATCGGGATCACGCCGGTCGCCACAGCGCCGACTGCGGTGACCCGATCGAGGGCGATCTCGGTGGATCCCCCAGTGCTGATTACATCGTCGACCAGCAGCACCCGGGTGCCGGGCTGTAGACGGGTGCCCTCGATCCACTGCTCACGTCCGCGTTTCTTCTGTTCCTTACGTACTGAGAACCACCCTTTTCCGGTGACCATGGCCACTCCGTGGGCCAATGGGTCGGCGCCCATCGTCAGACCGCCCACCGCGTCGAACTTGACACCGTGGATTGCGGCCAGGTCGGCGACCGCCCGGCAGACGATCGCCAGCCGCTCCCCGGTGTCGACCGCGTACTTCCCGTCGATGTAGTCGTGGCTTAGCTGACCACTGGCAAGCCGGAACGGCTCGTCACGACGCTCGTATCCCCGGGTGCGGATCAAGTCGAATGCCGCTTGCCAGGAATCTGGGCGCGCGGATGATGCGGTCGCAGCTGCCATGCGGCGATCGTATTGCACCGGGGTACCAACGCGTAGACCGAGTTCAGCCCTGGCGTGCACGCCGTGTCAAATCGACTGCTGCCGCGCGCAACTGATCGATACATTCGATTGGGTTGGCGAACCCGACCCGGGTGTAGGCCATACCCCGGTCGGTGGTCAGCCTTAGGTCCAGTCCGTATCGGTCGGCCCCCGTACATGCGGCCGCGGTAGTGTCGGGATACCCACCGAGCGTTCGCGCTATCGCTGCCAGCGCTTCGGCGTGGTCGTCGTTCAGGTGTGTAACTGCCTCCGCTGACAACGGTGTGACCGGGTCGGGTTGCGCCTCGGCGTACGCCCGGCCGCTAGCTGAATCCATGCGTCCGTAGCCGCCCACCCAGCGCACTCGTGTCACCCGCAACACCCACAGCGAAAAATCGCTGTAATCGATGTAGTATTTCGCGGCCGCCACGGCCGACAGATGCGCTTGGCGGGCGGCAATGCGTTCATCGCCCTGGGGTTCCTCGACGTGACCTGCCAAGGTGATACGTGCGCTGGCCAGCGGATCGTTCTGTGTGCCTGGGGCAACGATCGCGATGCTGGCTCGCCGGTCGCCCTCCAAGTTGCGGCCGTGCTCGGCGAGGTTCGACACACACAGCACGGGCGCGCCGCCGAGCAGCCCGTAGGTGGTAAATGACGCCCACGGATCGCTATCTGCGGTCAGGGTGGCAAGCGTGCCGGTGTTCGTCGACGCTGCGATGGTGCGTGCTTCCTCGGCCGCCGACGGCCGCGCGGTGTTGACCGGATCGGTAAGCGGTGGAGGCACGGTCGGTGAATCTCCCGGGTCGCCATGATCGCGTGTCGAGCCGTCGGACGTCACGTCGGCACGATAGCGCGTCGGTCGGGTGGTTCATTTCCGACCCCGTTGGGTAGGTTTGAAAGTCGTATGGAAGGCTTCACTCGCACCCGCCCAGTAAGCCCAGCGGAGGATAGGCGCTTGGAAAAAAGTCCCGAGGGCCGCTCGGTCGAGCATCCGAACGTCGACGACTTCAGTCGTGCCCGCGCGTTGCCCGAGGACCGCACCTGGTTCAAGAGCGCGGTCTTCTATGAGGTGCTGGTCCGGGCCTTCTATGATTCGAACTCTGACGGTGCCAGAGACCTGCGCGGCCTGACCGAACGCCTCGACTATCTGAAATGGCTTGGTGTGGATTGCCTTTGGCTCCCACCGTTCTACGATTCACCTCTGCGCGACGGCGGTTACGACATCCGCGACTTCTATAAGGTGCTGCCCGAGTTCGGCACTGTCGAGGACTTCGTCGAGTTGCTTGACGCCGCGCACCGGCGCGGAATCCGAGTGGTCACCGACCTCGTGATGAACCACACGTCCGATGCGCATACCTGGTTCCAGGAATCCCGGCGTGACCCCGAGGGGCCATATGGCGACTACTACGTGTGGAGCGACACCAGCGACAGGTACTCCGAGGCGCGGATCATCTTCGTCGACACCGAGGAATCGAACTGGACCTTCGACCCGGTGCGGCGGCAGTTCTACTGGCACCGGTTCTTCTCTCACCAGCCCGACCTGAACTACGACAACCCGGCAGTGCAGGAGGCGATGGTCGATGTGCTGAGGTTCTGGTTGGACCTCGGTATCGACGGTTTCCGCCTCGACGCGGTGCCCTACCTTTTCGAGCGGGACGGTACCAACTGCGAGAACTTGCCCGAGACGCACGCGTTCCTCAAGCACTGCCGCAAGGTGATCGACGCAGAGTTCCCCGGCCGAGTGCTGTTGGCGGAGGCCAACCAGTGGCCGGCTGACGTCGTCGAGTACTTCGGTGATCCCGAAACCGGCGGCGATGAGTGCCACATGGCCTTCCATTTCCCGCTGATGCCGCGCATCTTCATGGCGGTACGCCGCGAGTCTCGGTTCCCGATCTCGGAGATCCTGGCCAACACCCCGTCGATCCCCGATATAGCGCAGTGGGGAATCTTCCTGCGCAACCACGACGAGCTCACGTTGGAGATGGTCACCGCCGACGAGCGCGATTACATGTATTCCGAGTACGCCAAGGACTCGCGGATGAAAGCCAATGTCGGCATACGCCGCCGGCTCGCACCGCTACTGGAGAACGATCGCGGCCAGATGGAGTTGTTCACCGCGCTGCTGCTGTCGTTGCCCGGGTCGCCGGTGCTCTACTACGGCGACGAGATCGGGATGGGCGACATCATCTGGCTCGGTGACCGCGACGCTGTGCGCACCCCGATGCAGTGGACACCAGATCGCAATTCCGGATTCTCCACCGCGACTCCGGGCCGCCTCTACCTGCCACCGAACCAGGACGCGATCTACGGGTATCAGTCGGTGAACGTCGAGGCGCAACGTGACCTTTCGACGTCGACGCTGAACTGGACCCGCAACATGCTCGCGGTCCGCCGCCGCTACGACGCGTTCGCCCTCGGCACTTTCCGAGAGCTGGGTGGGTCGAACCCTTCGGCGCTGACCTACGTGCGCGAGCTGGGCGACGCGAGCCAGCACGACACCGTGCTCTGCGTCAACAACCTGTCTCGGTTTCCGCAGCCTATAGAGCTGAACCTGCAGCAATGGAACGGCTACAAGCTGATCGAGATGACGGGTTACGTTGAGTTCCCCTCGATCGGTCAACGGCCCTACCTGCTGACGTTGCCAGGGCACGGGTTCTACTGGTTCCTACTCAGACCGGGGGACCCGGAGGCGGGAGATCCATCGGGACCGCTTCGATGACATTGCCGTTCGGTGATTGGATCAAGTACCAGCGCTGGTATGCAGGCCGCGGTCGCGAGCAGGTCTCGGTCGAACCCGCCGCGACGACCGCGCTGCTCGATGACCTTGATCTCGCCCTTCTCGATGTCACCTATACCGACGGCTCGACCGATCGCTACCAAGTGCTGCTGAAGTGGGGCAGTGCACCTATGGACGAGTACAGCGATGTCGCCACCATCGGGACCGCGTCGACTCCAGACGGCGAGCGCACGGCCTACGACGCGCTCTACAATCCCGACGCGGGACGTCACCTGTTGGCGCTGGTCGATTCGTCGGCCACCGTCGGGGGCCTGAGATTCGGTAAGGAACCTGACGCGACGTTGCCGCTGGACGCGTCCCCGCGGATGTCGGGCGCCGAGCAGAGCAACACCAGCGTCGTCTTCGACGAGCAGGCCGTTATCAAGGTATTCCGGCGGCTCACCCCCGGCATCAACCCGGACATCGAACTCAACCGGGTGCTAGCTCGCGCGGGTAACCCGCACGTCGCCCGCCTGCTCGGATCCTATGAAACCCTCTGGCAAGGAACAGGTTCGGAGCCTTGCGCACTCGGCATGGTGACCTCCTTCGCGGCCAACAGTGCCCAGGGGTGGGACATGGCGAGGGCCAGCGTCCGTGATCTGTTCGCCGAAGGCGACCTATACGCCGATGAAGTGGGCGGCGACTTCGCCGGCGAGTCCTTCCGACTGGGAGAGGCCGTCGCTTCGGTCCATGCAGCCCTCGCCGAGCAGCGGGGCACCTCGTCGCAGCGCTTCCCGGTGGACACCGTGTTGGAGCGGCTGGAGTCGGCCGCGCAGGTGGTGCCGGAGTTGCAGGAATGCGCTGCGTTGATCGAAGGGCGGTACCGCAAGCTCGCAGACGTGACGAGCGCCGTTCAGCGTGTGCATGGCGACTTGCATCTCGGTCAAGTGCTCCGGGTACCGGATGGTTGGTTGCTGATCGATTTCGAGGGAGAGCCGGGCCAGCCACTCAACAAACGCCGGCAACCGGATTCGCCGTTGCGGGATGTAGCCGGCATGCTGCGCTCCTTCGATTACGCCGCCCATCAGCGGCTAGTGGGCTCTCCGGAGGACCCCAACCGTGACAGGCAGGTCGCGGCGCGCGCGCGCGAGTGGGTCGATCGCAACGGGGCGTCGTTCTGCGACGGTTATGCGGCCGTGGCCGGGGTGGACCCGCGCGACTTCGCTCAGGTACTGGCAGCCTACGAACTGGACAAAGCGGTGTACGAGACGGCATACGAGGCGCGCTTTAGGCCGTCGTGGCTGCCGATTCCCCTGAGATCGATCGAACGTATCTTGGGCTGAATCAGGCTGGCAACCGTGGCCACCAGGTAGGGGGCCGCCGCTTCTCGGCTCCTACACTCAGCCCGCCCAGGCCGGTGGCGATCTGAAACGTCCGCTGCCAACTTGGCGACCACGGTTGCAACAGCAGCCCGAAGCTAACACACTCGGTGGTGCAACCGACGGAACCCGGCCCTAAGCATGTTGGTGCGCAAAGCCTTTCAAAGCAGCCCGAACGTCGTTCTCAAGCTTTAGCCTGGAGCACCATGACTGCGCGGGCTTCCACAGTGATCTTGGCGCCCGCGGCGACCGGCCTTGATCCCTCCATAACCGCACCGTCGACGGTATAGATCACTGGTTGCCAGGCGGCACCGAAATCCTTTGGTGGCAGCATGAAGTCAATGGGTTCGTGATGCGCGTTGAAGCACAGGACGAACGAATCATCGGTAACGCGTTGCCCTCGTGGGTCTAGGTCCGGGATGCCATGTCCGTTGAGATACACCGCGACCGACTTGCCGAAGCCTGAATCCCAGTCCTCATCGCTCATCTCCGATCCCCCAGGGGTGAACCACGAGATATCCGGTATGCGTACCGAGCCGCGCCGCCGCACGGGCAGTCCGTCGAAGAACCGGCGTCGGCGGAACACCGGGTGCGCGGCGCGCAACTCCGCGACCGACTTGCTGAATTCGATCAACCCGTTGTCGGCGTTCGCCCAGTCGATCCAGGTGGTCTCGTTGTCCTGGCAGTAGCCGTTGTTGTTGCCGCCCTGGGTCCTGCCTAGTTCGTCGCCGTGGCAGATCATCGGTACACCCTGGGACAGCAGATTGGTGGTGATGAAGTTGCGTTGCTGCTGAGCCCGCAACACGTTGATCTCGGGATCGTGGGTCGGGCCCTCGACGCCGCAGTTCCAGGACCTGTTGTGGTTCTCGCCGTCCTTGTTGCCCTCAGCGTTAGCTTCGTTGTGCTTTTCGTTGTAGGCCACCAGGTCGGCCAGCGTAAACCCGTCGTGGGCGGTGACGAAGTTGATCGATGCCACCGGACGCCTCCCGGTGCGTTCGTAGAGGTCTGCGGATCCGGTGAGCCGGGAAGCGAACTCGCCGAGGCTGGCGTCTTCACCGCGCCAGAAGTCGCGCACCGTGTCCCGGTACTTGCCGTTCCACTCGGTCCACTGCGGAGGGAAGTTGCCCACCTGGTACCCGCCCGGGCCGACATCCCACGGCTCGGCGATGAGCTTGACCTGGCTGACCGTCGGGTCCTGCTGGACGAGTTCGAAGAAGGTCGACAGTTTGTCGACGTCATAGAACTCCCTGGCCAGGGTGGAGGCCAGGTCGAAGCGGAAGCCATCGATGTGCATCTCGGTGACCCAGTAGCGCAGCGAGTCCATGATCAGCTGTAGAGCGTGGGGGTGACCGGCGTTGAGGCTGTTTCCGGTGCCCGTGTAGTCCGTGTAGTAGCGCTTATCCTCGTCGATGAGCCGGTAGTATGCGGCGTTGTCGATGCCACGCATGGACAAGGTCGGGCCCAGGTGGTTTCCCTCGGCGGTGTGGTTGTAGACCACGTCGAGGATCACCTCAATGTCGGCCTCGTGCAGCGCCCGGACCATGGCCTTGAACTCCTGGACCTGACCGCCGGGCGTGAGGCTGGCGCCGTACTTGGAGTCCGGCGCGAAGAACCCGATGGTGTTGTAACCCCAGTAGTTGGACAACCCCTTGGCGATCAAGGTCGAGTCGTTGGCGAAGTGATGCACCGGCATCAGCTCGACGGCGGTGACCCCGAGTCCCTTGAGGTGCTCAATGATCGCGGGATGGGCGATCGCCGCGTAGGTGCCGCGTGTGCGTTCGGCGATATCGGGGTGGGTCTGTGTGAGGCCCTTCACATGCGCCTCGTAGATGATCGAGTCCGCGTACTCGTGTCGTGGGGGCCGATCGGTGCCCCAGTCGAAGAACGGGTTTATCACGACCGACTTGGGCATGCTGCTGGCTGAATCGTCGTCGTTGCAGCTGTCGGGGTCGCCGAAGTTGTAAGCGAACAGCGACTGATCCCAGTGAAACGTGCCGTCGATGGCTTTCGCGTACGGATCGAGCAGCAGTTTGTTGGGGTTGCAGCGCAGGCCCGAGGCTGGCTCGTACGGTCCGTGCACCCGGTAGCCGTACCGCTGCCCGGGCTCAATTTCGGGCACGAAGCCGTGCCACACGAAGCCGTCCACCTCAGGCAGGAGTAACCGCGTCTCAACGAGCCCGCCGGCTCCATCAGGACTGAACAGGCACAGTTCAATCGATTCAGCGGCTTCACTGAAAACCGCAAAGTTGCTTCCGGAGCCGTCGTATGTCGACCCCAGCGGGTAGGCCTTGCCGGGCCAAATCTGCGTCAGTGCCGCGTCGGTGTGCGGTCGCGAGTCAGCCTGTGCGGTCGGGATGACCGCGGGCACTGCCGTGTCCTTGGAATTGGCGGCGGAAGTCAAAATGCACACTCCAGGTTAACGGGAACCGAACAAGAAGACGATACGGTGCCGGCGGGCGTGTGGGCCGACTGCTGTCGGCGCGGGACGGAGATTCCGCGATGCGGCTAGCCGGTTACGGTAACGCCTGCCGCGCGCAACGCGGCCAGGGCATCGGCGGTAGTTGTCGGGGACACCCCCGCTGTCAGGTCGAGTAGAACCGTCGTCGTGAACCCGGCGGCGACCGCATCGGCGGCGGTCGCCTTCACGCAGTAGTCCGTGGCGATCCCCACCACCTCGACCGCGCCTACCCCACGTGTGTGCAACCAGTCGGCCAGCGTGGTCCCGACCTCGTCGGTGCCTTCGAAACCGCTGTAGGCGGCCGCAAAGTGTCCCTTGGTGAACACCGCTTCTACGGGACTGATGTCGAGCGCGGGGTGAAAATCGGCGCCGGGAGTCGCCGCGACACAGTGTGGCGGCCAGGAGGCGGCGAAGTCGGGGTCCTTGGAGAAGTGGCCGCCGGGGTCAATATGCGAATCCTTGGTGGCGACCACATGGTCATAGCCCAGGTTCGCGGAGAGCATCTCGCTGATCCTGCGTGCCACCGCCGCACCTCCCACGACGGCCAATGAGCCGCCTTCGCAGAAGTCGTTTTGAACATCGACGATGATCAGCGCGCGCTGTGACCTCTTCACCGCTGCACCGTATCGCCCGTCGACCTCGACACGCTTTAGAGTGGCCAGTACCGAGCGAGCAATCCACGGCGGAGGAATGTAGCGGATGTTGTCCTATGCCTCCGGAGCCGGCGAACCAACCCTACTGGATGAGACGATCGGCGAAAATCTGGCGCGAACGGTGGCAAGGGTCGGTGACCGCGAGGCACTCATCGAGTGCGCGACCGGGCGACGGTGGACCTACGCGGAGTTCTCCGAGGCAACCGTTCGCATCGCCACAGCACTGCTGCACAGGGGGATCCGACCCGGCGACCGTGTCGGCATCTGGTCACCCAATACCGCCGAATGGGCGATGATCCAGCACGCCACAGCGCAGATCGGTGCCATCCTCGTCACCATCAATCCGGCTTATCGTGCCGAGGAACTGGAATACGTGCTCAACCAGTCCTCCATCGCGCTGGTGCTGTCGGCGGAGTCGTTCAAGACATCGGACTACGCCGGAATGCTTGCTGCCGTCGGTGGCCGTTGCCCGCATCTGCGCGACGTTGTCATCATCGGATCACCGAGCTGGTCGGCTATCGCCGGGACGGAAGCCGACGCGGGCGCACTGCGCGACGTGCAGGCAGGTCTGCGCTCCTCGGACGCGATCAACATCCAGTACACGTCGGGCACCACGGGCTTCCCCAAGGGTGCGACGCTGACGCACGCGAACATACTCAACAATGGCTACTTGGTCGGCGAGTGCCTCGAGTACACCGAGGCGACCAGAGTGTGCATCCCAGTACCGTTCTACCACTGCTTTGGGATGGTGCTGGGCAACCTGGCGTGTACCTCGCATGGTGCCGCAATGGTGATACCCAGTGCGGGCTTCGATCCCGAATCAACTCTGAAAGCCGTTGCTGCGCACAGGTGTACGTCGCTGTACGGAGTGCCCACGATGTTCATCGCAGAGCTGTCTCTGCCGAACTTC
>DAOUYK010000316.1 GCA_030666145.1 Mycolicibacterium sp.
CTTTCCGGGTGGGCGACTCCGGGTAGAACAGCTCGGGTTGCTCCGAGGCCGGGAACTCGATCTCCTGCTCTTCGCGGTAGGAGAGCTGGCGCAGTATGAAGCGCAGCCCATCGACCTGGTCGGCATAGGTGGGTGCCGACGCGATCGCCTGGACCCCCATACCGCGGAGCTGATCGGTGAACTCGGTTCAAGCAGCAGTGAGCTTCTGGGTGATAGGCGTTGCCCGTTGGATTGTCATAGTCTCCCGTCGGGTTGCCTGCCCTCGTCGGTAGGCGAACGTATGCCACGGTATAGCCAACCCGTCCTCGCAGCTAGATTTCAGAGACTTCACCCTTCGCCCGCCAGCGGCATGGCGGCGCCAGTGTAGGTTCTCACGTTCGACGACATCCGTTCATGCGGCGCCCGCTTGCTGTGGCAAGCCCCTTCAGGTGCCGTACTCGATATGGTGGCGCAATTGCTCCAGCCCGGCTTCGATGTGCCGGCCCAGGATGCCTTGGGCGAGGAGGCCGGTGAACCACCCGGCTAGCAAGCCGGCGAACTCGACGGTGATTGACATGGTCACCAACGCGCCGCCCTCGACAGGGGAGACCTCGATGCGACCGCTGTGATGCGTGCCCCGGCGGGAACGCCAGGCGAGGATGGGCCCAGCGGGCGGCTCCACCAGTACCCGGCCTCCCACGTGGATCGTTCCGACATCGAGATAGAGGTCCCATTCCTGCGAGCCGTCCGCGGTTTCGGCGATGAGATCGAACTTGCCGAAGGCACCCATGACGGGGAAGACCTCTTCAGGGTGGGTCGCCACCTTGGCGACCGCGTCGACGGGACGACGGACCAGGACGGATCTGGCGACTGTGCCCATCAGCCCATCACCGGTACGACGGTCTTTGCCGCGAGGCCAGACAGGGCTACCTGCATCACCGAGGTCACGTAGCCGTAGGCCTGGTCCCAGTCTGGGTCGTCGCCGAAGAGCTCGCGTAGGTCGATGGGCGGCAGTACCTGGATTCTCATCTTGGCGGGGAACGGGATGTGCGGAAGATCTCCAGGCAGCAGGCCCCACGGGAAGCTCACACTGATCGGCAACGATTTCACCCGGAGCAGTTTGTCGAAACGGAGCAACCTCGCGGTCTTTCGGCCGTCGTTGAGGACGAAGAAGGTCTCCTGGCCGCCGATGGCGACCACAGGCACGATCTTGACCCGGCGCGCGTGGGCCAGCTTGAGGAAGCCCTTCCGGCCGTCGAAAACGATCTTGTTGCGGTCCCTCCAGGGCCGCAGCGCCTCCACGTCGCCGCCCGGGTAGACGAGCACGTTGGCGCCCTCGCGCAGGAGATCCTCAGCGGCCGATTTCGCGGCCCGCACCACGCCGAACTTACGGGCCACGTCGCCTAACACCGGCATGCGCACGACCATCTCGTGGGCCAGCCCCAGCAACGGACGGCCTTCCACGGTGAAGTACGTGTTGTAGGCGAGGGCGAACACGAACGTGTCGGGGATGTTCGCTCCGCCGCTGTGGTTGCCGACGAATAGCACCGGCTCGTCGGGGACGTTCTCGAACCCGTTCACCTCGGCTCGGAAGTAGAGCTGGGCAACCAGCCAGAGCCGAGGCAGCATCTCGCGAATGAACTCGGGATCACGACCCTTGAGCCCTTCCGGCGTCCTCGCCAGCAACCGGGTTATTCCGGCCATGGGTCCGGTCACGATGGTTTCCACCCTTCTGCGTCGGCACAATCTGCCACCCTCATTCTGGGGCAGATCACCCACTGGGGTGTCAGCCTTTGTGAGATCGGTTCATAGCCCTTCGACGCGTCGGTGGCGAGAGCACCGCCCCCCTTCAGGCAGCCAGCCTCGATATGAGGGTTCCTGAGACACATGACACGCGAATCACAACGCCGCTGAGAAAATTACACGCGGGCTGAGAACCTACAATTCGGGTCAGTCACCACGATCTTCAACCCACCTAATGACCGACGTAGCCGCGAAACGTTACGACCTTCTCGGACCGCCTCCTGCGCCACTGGCAGCCGACGGGTTCGCTTAGCCAAAACCAAAACATCGCCTGCCATCGGCAAGCGCGGGTGGCCGCTTCCTCCAGGATCCGGCCGGCTTCGGAGAATGCTTGGAACTTAAGCTGGTTGCGCAAGCGAGGGTTTAACCGTGGCCTTAGAGATCGACCCGCAAGTGCTCGAAGAGCTGGCACCGCTGCAGGCCGCTGCACCGGAACCACCCGAGGTGGGCGATGTCGCGACGCGCAGGCACAACGCTCGGCGCCTATTCGGGCAGGTAGTGGCCGAGCATCCGCCCGTCGCTGGGATTGACGTAGAACGCTGCTCGGTTGTCAGCGGCGACGGCACAACGATTCCGTTGAGCCGGTATTCCCGCGCCGATTCCACCGAGCCTGGCAGTGCCGTGCTGTACATCCATGGCGGTGGGATGATAATGGGGCCGAAAGAACTCGGCGACATGTACGGCTCGGCGGTGCGGCGCTATGTGGCTGACTCCGGGGTACCGATGCTAGTCGTCGACTATCGCCTTGCGCCGGAGTTTCCGCGTCCGGTCCCGGTTCAAGACTGCTATGCCGCGCTGTTGTGGCTGGCTTCGCATACCGACGAGCTGGGAGTGGACCCGGCACGGCTGGCCGTGATGGGGGACAGCGCCGGCGGCGGACTCGCTGCTGGAGTGTGTTTGTTGGCTCGCGACCGCGGCGGACCGGCGATCGCTCAACAGATCTTGGTCTATCCGATGCTGGACGATCGGACTTCGGTACCCGACCCGCAGCTGCTGCCATTCCTGACGTGGACCTACGACGACAATGTGACCGGTTGGCGGGCACTGCTGGGCGAAAGCGCCGGCGATGGCAATGTCTCTCCGTATGCCGCCCCGGCCAGGGCGACTGATCTGTCCGGTCTGCCGCCGACCTACATCGACGTGGGCGAGCTCGATATCTTCCGCAACGAGGACATCAGCTACGCCCGCCGCCTCGCCGACGCCGGAATACCCACGGAGCTGCACCTGCACCCCGGATGCCCGCACGCATTCGAGACGCTGGCGCCCAACGCGCCGGTATCCCAACGCGCCGTCGCCAACCGGGTCCGCCGGCTCTGCTCGCTGTAGGCGGCCACTCACCGGTGATCATTCGGCAGATCGCCCCGGGTACTCCTCCAAATTCACGACGACCGGCTTCGGAAGTCGCAGCTCGGTTCCCCGGGAACGCATCGAGGAAG
>DAOUYK010000262.1 GCA_030666145.1 Mycolicibacterium sp.
AGCGCAGAGTCCAGGTCGTCCTCCGATGGCGGTGGCTCCGTAGGCGTACCTGATGCGTCCGCGGCGACCTCGGCGGTGAACGTTGCTGGCCGCACGACCTGGATAGTCTTCATTGCCATCGGGGGTACCGCGGTGGTTACCGCCAGCGCAGCGAGGCTCAGCGCGGCGAATCCAGTCGTGAGCACCACACGTGTTGAAGCGCTCATCCGGATCCACCTCCTCCCGCCTGGCCCCGAACTAGACCAACTTACGCCGCTGGCAGCCGGTTTGTTGTATTTCCCTTTGGGACACGGGTGCGTGCGCAGCCTTGGTTAATGCGCTCTGTCTACTGGCTGCCGCGCCACAGGTTGCTCACGGATTCTCTGCCGATATCCAACACCGTCATATTGGTGGCACGCACCATCAAATAACACTACTTCAGAAGGCGCCGTTGCGGATTGTAATCAGCGCGATGGCGGGCTGCTTAGGATCATGAGGGCCGCAGGCCGTTATCGTGCCGGTTTCGCTGAACAACGTGCGACGCCCGTACCCTTCGACGGTGACCGCGATCGATCCCGAGCAGCTCAGCACGTGTCTGAGGGTGCTGTCCCAGGTTGAGGCCCTACCTCCCGAGCATCCTGATGCCGTGGCCGTACGTCGGGCAACGGCTGGCATCTTCAAGTCGGTGAAGCTGGCCCGCCGCAAGGCCAAGCGCGAATTGGTGGCGGCTGCCGACCGCGCCGTCACTGCAGCCACCGCTACCGGAGCACCAGGCCGCATCGACGATGAGACCCAGGGTCTGCCTCTGGCGTCAGCTGCCGTTGGAGCCAGTGCGGGCACGCTGATGCGTTCACGGGCCTGCTACATGTGCAAGAGCCGCTACTCGGTAGTCGACGCGTTCTACCACCAGCTCTGCCCGAGCTGCGCCGCCTTCAACCGCGTCAAGCGCAACGCCCGAACGGACCTGATCGGTCGGACCGCCCTACTCACCGGGGGGCGAGCCAAGATCGGGATGTATATCGCGCTGCGGCTGCTGCGCGATGGTGCGCACACGACCATCACCACCCGGTTTCCGAACGATGCCGTGCGCCGGTTTGCTGCGATGGCCGACAGCGCGGACTGGCTGCACCGGTTGCGCATCGTGGGAATCGATCTACGTGATCCCGCGCAGGTAGTGGCGCTAGCCGACATGGTGGCGGCGCGGGGCCCGTTGGACATCCTGATCAACAACGCGGCGCAGACGGTTCGGCGCCCGCCTGGCTCGTACGCGGCGTTGGTTGAAGCGGAGCGCATCCCACCGACGGAACTGGTGGATGTCGTCACGTTTGACCACGTCAGCGACGCCCATCCGGCTGCGCTTTCCGCGAGCTTCGCCGAGCACCAGACACCACACGCGGTGACTGAGTTGGCGTTGGCTGCCCGCAGTGCCTCGCCGGAGCGTATTTCCGCTGGTACCGCTATCGACGCAGGCGGTCTGCTGCCCGATACCAGTGCGGTAAATAGCTGGACTCAGCGTGTGCACGAGGTTGATGCGATGGAATTGCTTGAAGTGCAATTGTGTAACCAGACTGCACCTTTCATCCTGGTGAGCCGGCTGCGCCCGGCGATGGCTGCCTCGCCGGCCCACCGCAAATACGTTGTCAACGTGTCGGCTATGGAGGGCCAGTTCAGTCGGGGATACAAAGGGCCGGGTCACCCGCATACCAACATGGCCAAGGCTGCGTTGAACATGCTCACTCGCACCAGCGCGGCAGAGATGTTGGAGCGCGATGGAATCCTGATGACTGCTGTCGACACCGGATGGATCACCGACGAGCGCCCCCACCCCACCAAACTGCGTCTAGCGCAAGAGGGTTTTCATGCCCCACTGGATCTCGTCGACGGTGCTGCCCGCGTGTATGACCCTATTGTGCGCGGCGAGGCCGGCGAGGACCTTCACGGCTGCTTCTTGAAGGACTATTCGTCGAGTAACTGGTAGGCCATTCGGTCGTCGGCATGGCCAGGCATGGCCCCCGCTGAGGTCATGGCTCGTTCGTTTGCTCTGTAACTGGAGATTCGAACGCTTGGTCGGAGCACCCCGCCGAGTCGATGAAATCATCGATCAATTCCACTACTGCGTTCGGTCTCTCCACGTGCGGGAAGTGGCCCACGCCGTCGAGCACCTCGAGGCGACAGCCCGGTCGTGCATCGCGTACGGCGTAGCCATGCTCGATCGGAATAATTCGATCTATATCGCCCCAGATGATCATGGTCGGGACGGTGGACGTCAGATTGAGCTTACTCAGGGCGCTCACCGATTGCCCGCGGTAATCGACCACCGACCGTAGCGTCTTGAGGAATGCCTGGCGTGTCTGCTTGTCAGACAACGACGAATACGCGCTCCACATTTCGGCCCCGCGCGGTGACTGAATTCCGCCCGCCGAGAACCACGATCGCAGCTTGTTGCCAGCGCTTACCACCTGTGATGGCGCAACGACCGGCAGGATCAGCTCGGCTCCGGGAGCGGACAGCAGGCGAAGGGTCCAGCCGACATCCGGGCCGAGGCCGCCGCTGCTGATCAGCACCAGCCGTTGGCAGTAATCACGATGCTGGTATGCGAATTGCATTGCCACACCGCCGCCGAGCGACTGACCAATAACGGTCGCGCATGTGATGCCCAGCTCGTCCAGAAGGTCGCGCAACAGCACCGCGAATGCACCGAGTGAGTAGTCACTCCGGGGCTTGGCCGACTGACCATGTCCCAACAGGTCTGGTGCGATGACCCGGTATCTCTTCGACAGCTGCGGGATCACCGCACGCCACGTCTCCGAGCTGCCCGCCATTCCGTGGATCAACAGCAATGCTTCATCGCCACTGCCGACGTCCCGGTAGGCGACGCGATCACCGTGCAGCTCCAAAAAATTCAACTCGCTCATATGGGGCGTCTCCTCTGGACCAATCACCCCATCGTGACAGACGACGACGGTTCTGCAGAGCGACTATGGGCATGCTCACGTAGCCGACCTCAGTCCCAGCGGATCACGCAAGCGTAAAAATTCTCTGGATCGAAGCTCTGATCAGCACTTATGCCATGTTCGGGCCACCGACCGGGGTGGCCCTGCGGTGTATCAGTCTTGCGAGACCATGCCGGGCATGGCCATTCGTCGCCGTGCAGCGCGGACTGGAGCGACCATCAGGGGAAGCGCCAACAACACCGCGGCCAGGGCGGTCACACCCAGCCGGGGCCAGTGTTCGGCCGTCCCGGCTATCCAGCCACCGACGGCCGGGGCAATGCCGCCAGCCGCCAACGCTCCCGCGCCAACCAGGACAACCAGTTGGCCGGAATGCGTGTCGAGTTCGGCTGCCAGGGCCAGCAGCAAAGGAATGATGCAAAAGTAGGCAACGCTGACAGCGAGAAACCCGACCATGAAATGCGGCGGGTTGGTGGCGATACCGACAAACAGATTCCCTAGTGCCAGCGTAAGTACAGCCGGGACGATGAGGAACATTTTGTTGATCTTGGCGCCGAACGCCAGAGTGACCCCGGCACCGGCCAATCCCATTAGCTGGGGGAGCCCCAGAAAGTTCGCGGTGGACTGGGCAGAGAGCGCAGAATGCTCCCCGATCGACTGGGCGAACGTCCAGACCATCAAGTTTCCACCCTGAATAAGCCAGGCCGCGACGACCGACATTATTGCCGGGCCCCCGATGCCTGACGAGCCTGAGGTGGCCGATCGCGTGTCATTGATCGAATCACTGTGGCGGCTCGGCTCGAGCCCAGCCGCGTCCGCTTCGCCCTTGGCGAGAGTCCGCACATCACACAAACGCGTCATGAAGATGAGGCACACCAGTTCGGCTACGGCCAGCCCTAGGCAGATGCCAACCTTCGGCCACATCGTGTGCAGCGTCGGACCCAGTGCCAGCATGACCGCACCGGCAAGCATCCAGGTAATCGTCACGTAGAGGCCACTGAACGCTGTGCCCGACCAGGGGTTCCCTGGTCACCGCCTAGCGCTATGGGTGTAAATACCTTTGACTGAAAGATGCTCTCAAAACCACGGAGAGAGCGCAGAATGCACACCACCCTACGGACCGTCAGCGCGGCCGTCGCGGCCCTGCTACTAGCTACCACACCCACCGCAGCCGCCACCCCCAGCATGAAAGAAATCTGCACCGGGGACAGCCGGCCGCCGGCCAGCTCGCTAATGGCCGCCGTCTGTCAAACCATCACCGCCCACCCCGAGGGCCCTTGCGGCTCGCGGCCCTGGACGGGGTGGAACTGCAGAACCCTGGGCGACCAGCAGTGCGGCGGAGCTCTCGGCGGCAAGGGCGTGCTCAGGTGACCGCCATGGATTTCTCGGGCGCGGAATGTTCTCCTCATCGCCTGCGTTCAGCCACAAAGCGGCCGGAACAGGCG
>DAOUYK010000131.1 GCA_030666145.1 Mycolicibacterium sp.
CCATTGCGCGGCTGGAGTTTCGGGGCAAGACGGTACTGCTGTCGCTGGCGTTGGGCATCGCGATGTTTCCGCAGGCGGCGCTGGTGGGCCCGTTGTTCGACATGTGGCGGGGACTGGGGATATACGACACGTGGGTCGGCCTGATCATCCCCTACCTGACGTTCGCACTGCCGCTGTCGATCTGGACGATGTCGGCGTTCTTCCGTCAGATCCCTTGGGAGATGGAGCATGCCGCCCAGGTAGATGGCGCGACGCGGTGGCAGGCCTTCCGCAAGGTGATCGTGCCGTTGGCGGCTCCCGGGGTAGTCACCACGGCAATATTGACGTTCTTTTTTTGCTGGAACGACTTCCTGTTCGCCATCTCGCTGACGTCCACCGACAGTGCCCGCACGGTGCCGGCAGCGTTGGCGTTCTTCCAGGGCGCGTCCTTTTTCGAGTCGCCGGTGCCCTACATCATGGCCGCATCGGTGATCGTGACGATCCCCGTCGTCATCTTGGTCCTCATCTTCCAACGGCGCATCGTCGCCGGTCTGACCTCTGGAGCAGTGAAGGGATAACCCCATGGCAGCTATCACAATGAAAAACATCGTCAAGAAGTACGGCGACGGTTTCCCTGCAGTCAGCGATGTGAGCCTCGACATCGCCGATGGCGAGTTCATGATCCTCGTCGGCCCGTCGGGCTGCGGGAAATCGACGCTGCTGCGAATGATCGTCGGCCTGGAGGACATCACCTCAGGCGACATACTCATCGGCGAGAACCGGGTCAACGACCGGGCGCCACGAGATCGCAACCTGGCGATGGTGTTCCAAAATTACGCGCTCTACCCGCACCTAAACGTATTTGAGAACATCGCATTCCCGCTTCGCCTGTCCGGCAAGCACTCCGACGACGAGATTCGCAAGCTCGTTTCCGAAGCCGCCAACACCTTGGAGCTTGGAGAACATCTCGACCGCAAGCCGGCCAACCTTTCCGGCGGGCAACGCCAGCGCGTGGCGATGGGACGCGCGATCGTCCGGCAGGCCGATGCGTTCCTGTTCGACGAGCCGTTGAGTAACCTCGACGCCAAGCTGCGCGGCCAGATGCGTACCGAGATCTTGCGCCTACAGCGCCGCCTCGGCGTCACGACTGTCTACGTCACCCACGACCAGACGGAGGCGATGACTCTTGGCGACCGGGTAGCGGTCCTGAAAAAGGGTTTGCTTCAACAGGTCGCGAGCCCGCGCGAACTCTACGACCAGCCGGTGAACCTGTTCGTCGCCGGCTTCATCGGGTCCCCGTCGATGAACTTCGTCCCCGCGCGCGTGCGCGGCAACAAGATCGACCTGCCATTCGTGACGATTCCGCTGCGCGACGAGTGGCGCGAGGCCTTGATGGGCGGAAAGGACGGCGCTGTTTATATCGCCGGGATCCGGCCGGGTGCATTCGAGGACGCGGAATTCGTCGACACCGACAAGCGTTCGCGCGGAGTCACCTTCGATGCCACCATCGATGTCACCGAGTGGCTAGGCAACGAACAATACGCCTTCGTGCCGTTCGAAGCGTCCCCGGAGATCGGCGGACAGCTGGCCGAACTCGCCAAGGACCTCGACAGTGAGCGGCTGCGCTCGCAGCTGTGCGTGGAGCTGGATCCGCAGAGCCGGGTGCGTATGGGCGATACCGCCACCTTGTGGCTGGATGCCGAACGTTTGTATCTGTTCGACCCGCAATCCGGCGACAATCTCACAGGGGTAGTCGAATCCAGCGGGCGGCACGCCGCGGCCAGCGGGTGATCCGTTGCCTGGTGGCGTGAGTCCGGGAAGCCCGAATCTCAGTTTCTGCCTGATTCCTGCTACCCCTTGACGAGGCAACCGTCTTTGATGATCGCGGTGAACGCCTCCTCGGGCCGGGTGATCAGCGAGATGTCGGCGAGGGGGTCGCCGTCGACGAGGACCAGGCCAGCGAGCGCGCCTTCGGCGACTACACCGAGACGGCCAGGGTAGGGATTGCGCGGTCCGGACATGGCGAGCAATTCAGCGTTACGGATCGTTGCCTGCTGCAGCGCCTCGGCGGGGGTGAACCAGCGGGTGAGTTTTGCCAGCTGGGCGCCGTGTCGGGTGGCGAGTTTGGCGTCGAACAGCGTGTCAGTCCCGAACGCGACCTTGACTTGGTGCTTCTTCGCCAAGTTGTAGGCGACTTCGGTGCCAGCGGCCACCTGCAGGAACTTGGCTCGGTTCGCCTGGGGCAGCGGTATCGCGTCCTCGTCGTCGAGGAACGGCTGTAAGCACCACCAGATGTCATTTTCGGCGAGCAGTGCAACGGTGACTTCGTCGATGATATGTCCGTGCTCGATGCAGCGGACACCGGCAGCCACGGCGGCCCGGATCGCCCTGGGAGTGTGGGCGTGCACGGTGACGTAGGTCTCCGCGGCCTGCACTGCCGCCCGCATCTCCGTTTCGGTGTACTGGGTGACGTCGATCGGGTCGTAGGTCGATGCACAGCCGCCGCCGGCCATCAGCTTGAGTTGGGAGGCCCCGCGCCGCAACATCTCGCGCACGCCGCGAAGCACCTCGGCTTCGCCATCGGCGATGACCGCTGCACCGATGATCTCGGTGTAGCTCAGATGGCCGGCCACAGCGCGAGGCACCTCGTTGGGCAACCGGAAGTCACCATGGCCGCCGGTCTGGGAGATGAAGCCGCCCGCCGGGAAGATGCGCGGTCCCGGGATCGCGCCCTCGTCGATGGCCTGCTTGATGCCCAATACCGGACCGCCGAGATCGCGGGCGGTGGTGAACCCGCGCAGTAGCGTATACCCCGCGCTCACCACCGCCTTGGCGAACACGTAGCCGAGCTCACTGAGCTGCGCAGCGTCGGCCGGGATGGTTGCAAACATCGCGTGCCAGTGCGCGTCGATCAGCCCCGGCATTAGGGTCTTGCCGGTCCCGTCAATCGTGCCGCCGTTTGCCAGATCTGTTGCGCCGAAAGGGGTTACAGAAGCGACCAGCCCGTCCCGAACCGTGACGTCCATCGGCCCGGTGATTCGACCGTAAAGGCTGTCAAAAATCGACCGTCAACGCTGTCAAGAATATTGACGTTGGAGATGACCAACGGCGCGGATTCCATCTCTCACTCCTCATTCGGCTTGCCCGTCGAATGTAGCGATCCGAAGTCGGTCGTGTTGACAGAATCGATGGCACTGGTTGCTGTCATGAGCGCCTCATGTGATGCAGCGGCCGGCTCGTTCAGCGCTCGGCAGTACCTGTCGGTAAATCGTTTGAGAGGCAAGAATATCGGAAGATCAATCGTTCTCGGCGGCCCGGCTGTGACTCTCGCCCCCGGCCACCAACTGCTTTAGCGAACACAGTATGTGCGGCTCTGATGAATCAGGGTGGATGCCGGTCGTCTGCGCCCCGTTGGTCTCGCAGTGGTGGCCGCAACCGTGCAAACTCGCCAGCAACGGGTGGGAAATGATGCTCGATCCGAGCTAGGACGACGACAAATGGGTTGCGGCCAAAGAGCCTAAACATTCGCTAAAGCGGATAGACTCTCCATAATGTTCCGTAAATGCGGTTCTGGGAGGAGACGGCTGTGCCGGCGATTCGGATCAAGGACGCAGCGATGCTGCTCGGGGTCAGCGACGACACGGTGCGCCGATGGGTCGACAGCGGCAGCCTGACCTGCTCCAAGGACGAGTCCGGGCGCAAGGTGATTGCCGGCGACGAGCTGGCCGAGTTCGCTCGCGAGAACGCTTCACCCCCGCCGAACCCTGTGGGGGTCGCTAGCTCGGCACGCAACCGCTTGGTCGGCTTGGTTACCAGGGTGAAAGCCGATCAGGTGATGGCCGAAGTGCAGATGCAGTGCGGGCCGTTCACCATCGTCTCACTGATGAGCGCCGAGTCGGCCACCGAACTAGGCCTCGAGCCAGGGGTCGTCGCGGTGGCGGTGGTCAAGGCCACGACCGTGATCGTTGACACGCCGGCAGGAACATCGTGAGATCGACCCTCGGGCCGGCCTTAGCCATGTTGAGCGTCGCGGTGCTGCTGGCCGGTTGTTCCTCCCAGCAGCATAAGGAGATCACCGTGTTCGCCGCGGCGTCGCTGCAATCGACCTTTTCCGAACTGGGCAGCCAGTTCGAAAAGGACTACCCTGGAACGAAAGTCGCCTTCAATTTCGCCGGCTCCGCGGACCTTGTCGCACAGTTGAAGCAAGGCGCCCCCGCCGATGTCTTCGCCTCCGCCGACACGACAAACATGACCGCAGCCGTCGACGCCGGACTGACGGCGGGCGATCCGGTCAACTTCGCCTCCAACACACTGACCATCGTCACTCCGCCCGGAAACACTCTAAAAATCGCCACTTTTGCGGATCTAGCCGACCCCGGAACGCAGGTGGTGGTCTGCGCGCCGCAGGTACCGTGCGGGGCGGCCACCGAGAAGCTCGAACAGACCATCGGCGTGAGACTGACTCCGGTGAGCGAGGAGTCGGCGGTGACCGATGTGCTCGGCAAGATCACCTCCGGGCAGGCCGACGCGGGGCTGGTCTACATCACCGACGCCGCAAGGGCCGGGAGCAGGGCCGACTCAATCCAGTTCGCGGAGTCCAGCAGCGCGGTGAACACCTATCCGATAGCGGTTCTAGCAGAATCGGCCAACCCGTCCCCAGCGCACAAGTTCGTCGAGCTTGTCACTGACCCGCGGGGGTAGACAGCCTTGGCGGCTGCGGATTTCGGGTCGCCGTGACCGCTGCGCGGCGGGCCGACGGGCTGATCCAAGTCGGGGTGCCTACCTGGGTTTATCTGCCCGCGGCCGTGGGGACGCTGTTCGTCATCGCGCCGCTGATCGCAATGCTGTTCGCTGTCGACTGGGCACACTTCATTCCACTCATCACCTCCGAATCCTCGCGTGCCGCACTTATCTTGAGCCTCAAGACGGCGACCGCCAGCACCCTGGTGTGCGGGCTCATCGGCATTCCGATGGCCCTTGTCCTGGCCCGCGGCGACTTCCCCGGGCTGGCCGTTCTACGCGCCCTGGTCCTGCTGCCACTCGTGCTGCCGCCGGTAGTCGGCGGAATCGCCCTGCTGTACACCTTCGGCCGGCAAGGAATGCTCGGCCATCAACTCGACCTGGTGGGTATCCGGATCGCCTTCTCCACGGCCGCGGTGGTACTGGCACAGTCCTTCGTGTCCCTACCCTTTCTGGTGCTGAGCCTCGAAGGCGCACTGCGATCGGCTGGGGCCGGCTACGAACACATCGCCGCAACATTAGGCGCCCGGCCAAGCACCGTGCTGCGGACCGTGACGGTGCCGCTGGTGCTCCCGGGGCTAATATCGGGTGCGGTGTTGGCGTTCGCACGATCGCTGGGCGAGTTCGGCGCCACGCTGACCTTCGCCGGCTCCCTGCAAGGTGTTACCCGGACCCTGCCGTTGGAGATCTATTTACAGCGCGAGACCGATGCCGACGCCGCCGTCGCACTTTCGTTGGTACTTATCGTCGTGGCCGCGGTGATCGTGATCGCCTCAGCCGGCCGCCGTCTGGCAGGACTGCGATGAGTAGCGTGCGCGTCGACGCGCGCCTGGACCAGCGCGGGGTCGAGTTCGACCTTGCACTCGAGGACGGGCAGGTACTCGCAGTCCTGGGGCCCAACGGCGCCGGGAAGTCGACGCTGATGCTGATGCTGGCCGGGCTTCTGCGCCCCGACCACGGTCGAATCGAGCTCGGTGCAACCGTCGTCTCAGACGCCGCCGCCGGCACATTCGTTCCGGCGCACGCACGCGGTGTCGCCATGCTCACGCAGCAGGCCCAGCTGTTCCCCCACATGAGCGTCGCCGCCAACGTGGCCTACGGGCCACGGTGCGCCGGCCAGTCACGGTCAGCGTCCCGTGCCACCGCACAGCATTGGCTCGGCGCCGTCGACGCCGCCCATCTCGCCGATCGCCGCCTGGCGCAGCTCTCAGGCGGCCAGGCGCAACGCGTCGCCGTCGCCCGTGCGTTGGCTGCCGGCCCGCAGGTGCTGCTGCTCGACGAACCGATGTCGGCCCTCGACGTCACCGCCGCCCCGACGGTGCGCCGGTTGCTACGGGAGGTCTTGCGCGGTCGAACGGCAATGATCGTCACCCATGATCTACTCGACGCGCTGGCAATCGCAGACGCAGTTGCCGTCGTCGATGGGGGGCGGGTCGTCGAAACGGGTCCCGTCCGGCAGGTCCTAGCTTCCCCGCGCAGCGAGTTCGCCGCCCACATCGCCGGACTGAACCTCGTTGCCGGGACCATCGTTAAGCCGGGGCGCCTGCGTACTACCTGGGAGGTCGAGGTGTTCGGCACCGGAGAAGTCGAACCGGGGACGGCGGCCATCGCTTTGTTCCGCCCCGGCGCGGTCGCCGTGCACCTCGACCCACCGCACGGCAGCCCTCGCAATGTCATCGCGGTGACCATTGCCGAACTGGACGTTCGCGGACCCATCGTGCGGGTCCGCGGGATCGATCAACCCGACGGCGGGGTCGGCCTCGCTGCCGAGATCACCACCTCGGCGGCGGCCGACCTCGATCTGGTGCCCGGCAAGACTGTGCACTTCGCCGTCAAAGCCCAAGAGGTCGAGCTCCATGCGGCGCTGCCAGCGATACCGTAAACATGTCGGGGCGTGCCCTGCCCCGGTCATTCACGAGGGTGTTGAGGGCAGCGGCTTTGGGTGAGTCCGGGTTGGGTTTGTTCGCGTGTACGACGAATGGCCGGCTGGCGCTGCCGGTCTGCGGTTCTCCGGGTTCCTCGAGTTGTGGGTGGCCGGGTGGTTAGGCGGGCAGCGGAATCGCCGCGATCTTGGCGAAGACGGCGACGATGTCATCGACCCAGGGCCAGGATGCGGGTATTCGTAGGTGTCGGCCTCGGGCGCTGTGGGTGAGCCGGGCGGGCACGTGCAGCAGCCGGTAGCGCAGTGCTTTGGGTTCTGCGGTGGCCAGGTCGCCAGTCAGGCCGAGCATCCTTAGCCAGGCGATGAGGTCGGCGGCGATCGCGATGGCGGTCAGCCACGCTTGGTTGATCCGGTAGTCGCGTGAGGGGAACCGGCCCAGGCCGGTGTCTTTGGCGTGGCGGATGCGGTCCTCGACGCGGGCGTGAGCGCGGTGGAGGGCCTCCAGGAACGCCAGCTGCCCGATGCTGGTGTTGGTGGCGAACCCCTGGTAGCGCCACCCATCGCGTTCCTCGAAGATCGACAACTGCGCGCCGGGGTGGGGGCGTTCCCGGCGCACGATGACCCCGCATTCCCGGCGGCCAGCCGGACAGATCCAGCAGCCCGGTCAGCCAGTCCAACAATCCGTGGGAGGCTCCGGCGCCATCAGCACGGATCAACAGCTGTTTGCGGTGCGTTCTGGGGATCTGGGTGATCGCCGCCGACAGCACATCGCGGTGATCAGCGGTGGTGTTGGCCCCGGCATTACCCGGGCGCAGTCGGGCAGCCAGCAGTTCGGTGGTGTTGTCACACCACACCCCGATCGGGTGAAACCAGAAGGTGCCCTTGAACGTTGGCGCCGCCTGCGCTTTCTCGCTGTAAGACACCACGATCGTGGCGTCGACGTCGAGGGCCACTACCTGAACCAGGTCGGTATCGGCGACCCTCGATGCCGGCAGCCCATCAGGCAACTGTGCCCACACGTGACGACGCACCCGGGCCCGGGCCGCCTCGACCTTGGCCAGTCGCGCCGGGCTCAGCTCATCACGGGTGCGCCACACCGCCGCCGCCGAGGCCACCGGACCCAACACCGCCAACTGGTGGCGCAGCACGTCGATATCAGCGATGACCTCCCCGCCATCGGCCAGCAGCACTGCCATGTCAACAAGCACCCGTCCCCGGTCATGACGCAGGCGAAAAGAGTGGCGCGTCAACGCCTTGGACACCTCGCGGGTCAAGCGACCCGGTCAGCCAGCAGTCGCAAACCAGCACTGCCCGCATGGGCCACCACACCGGTCCCATCACCAGATACCGACAACCACCAGATACCAACAACCCGGGCTAACGATCAACTGATCGCGCGCAGCGGCGGACCGGGAACGAAGCCCTGCGCCGCAACGCCCTCGGATTCAGAAACCTCACCCGCCACCGACTGCGCTCACTGCTGCACTGCAGCTCGCCACCGGAGCGATCGGCGGCCGTGCATGGCTGACAGCGCCTACTTGCAATGGCTGTTTCGCAAGCAGCCTGATAGGTGTTGGCACGCCATCCCAGCGCTATTGCCACACCGCCCAAGAACATCTAGTCATGAAGTTCAATGCTCGCCGGCCCAGATTACCCACCTGGCGACCCTTTGCGCGAGTTCCTTGATAAACGCCCTACAGCAACGTTATGTCCACCTAGGGTTTAAACCCCAGGCGTGAAAAAGGGATCGTAAAATCTCCGGACGCTACGCCCCAGGGGCTCTCCGCGTCTTCTGCTCAGGACTTAGTGGGGTGGAGTCAAAGGCATTGCTACACAGTGCGGTTCACTCCACGTCCCTGGCGCCGCCCCGCACCAACGTGCGAATCGCACGCAGAATCCCCCGCGTGGCGTATGCGCCGGTAATGATGGACACGACGATCAACACGACGAACAAAAACACCCAGTTGTCGTGGTTCGCATGGTCGGCGTTCCACCAGATGACGGTGAACAGCGCCGCGCACACAAATAGGATGATGTCGCGCCAGTTGCCCGTGTAGGACATGGCCGCCTCGCGCATTAACCGATTCTTGTCGTAAGCGGAGACCAGGTCGTCCACACGGCCATTGATGATGCGCTGCAGCTCGGCGCGACGTTCGATCGCATCCGCGGGGAGGCGCTCAAGCAGGTCCAGGTCCTGCTTGATGAACCCCCGGCACATCCGGGGCCTTGGTGTTGCCCGCAAGGACGCCGATAAGCGCACCACCGGCGATCGGGGCAGCGCCCAGGGCGAGATCGGCAACACCTGGCATGGGACTCCTCCATCAGTTCATCAGCGTCGCGACAAGAGTGCCATTCACAAGCCGTGGCGTTACCGTCGGGTCCCGAACGCGCGCTCCATCAGCCCGACGCGGCGGCGACATCCGCTTCGTCAAATGCTCCCGGATGCTCGCTGATCTTGCCGGCGGTCACGCTGATCGCACCATCGGCCAACGCATGCGCGAATACACCCGC
>DAOUYK010000318.1 GCA_030666145.1 Mycolicibacterium sp.
GTCAGTACCCTCGAATAGTCGCCCGCACGTGGCGATACGGCTGCGATCCGGCTCTGCCGGGGGCCGCGCCGGTTAGAAACGCGAGACCGACGAGCTTACCCAACGGCCGACCGTGGCCCGCCTGCCATGAACTTCCATGCAGGCGGGACCGTGAAGGCCAGACGTGACGAGGAGTGACAGCCGTGGCCAAGGGCAAGCGGACCTTCCAGCCCAATAATCGCCGCCGGGCGCGGGTGCATGGGTTCCGGTTGCGGATGCGCACTCGCGCGGGGCGGGCCATCGTGGCGGATCGGCGCCGCAAGGGCCGGCGTTCGTTGACTGCGTGACGCGGCACAAGGCCTGAGGCGGTGCTTCCGGCGCAGTACCGGATGACACGGTCGACCGAATTCGGTGTCACGGTGAATCAAGGAACACGAGCCGCACAGCCGGACCTCGTCGTATATACACGGTCGGATCAGACTGGCGATCCGGGACCGAGAATCGGCCTGGTCGTGTCGAAGGCAGTGGGGAACTCGGTGCAGCGGCATCGGGTGGCCCGGCGCCTTCGACACGCAGCATTCCGCGCGCTCGATGATCTCGGTCCTGCAGACCGGGTGGTTATCCGGGCCCTCCCAAGTAGTCGCCACGCGATATCGCCGCGCTTAGAACAGCAACTACGGTCAGCGCTACAGCGCATCAGGTTGCGCTCCGGGGGATTTAGGTGAGGCCGCGCCGGTTCCCGCTACGAGCGGTGCTCTTCGTGGTCCAGCTGTATCGGCACACGATTTCTCCACTGCGGCTGCCATCCTGCAGGTTCACACCGACCTGTAGTCAGTATGCCGTCGATGCCCTCACCGAGTTCGGCGGGATACGTGGCGGCTGGTTGGCGGTGGTGCGCTTACTGAAGTGCGGCCCATGGCATCGCGGGGGATGGGATCCGATACCGGATCGAGTGGCCGACCCTGCGGAGTACCAAGGCGACGCAGTCGAGGCCGGCCGCGGAGTCATCGATGACCTGACCAATACGGTGCAGCAAGGGGAGAGTCGGACGCGTGTTTAGTTGGTTCAGCCTCGACATCATCTACTACCCGGTGTCGGCGATTATGTGGGTGTGGTACGAGGTCTTTGCGTTCTTGCTGGGCCCGGCGAACTTTTTCGCGTGGGCGTTGTCGGTGGTGTTCTTGGTCTTCACGCTGCGCGCGATCCTCTACAAACCGTTCGTTCGGCAGATCCGTACGACGCGCCAGATGCAGGAACTCCAACCGCAGATCAAGGCGCTGCAGAAAAAATACGGCAAGGACCGCCAGCGCATGGCGTTGGAGATGCAGAAACTACAGCGCGAGCACGGTTTCAACCCGATCCTAGGGTGTCTGCCGATGCTCGCGCAGATCCCGGTTTTCATCGGCCTGTTTCATGTCCTGCGCTCGTTCAACCGAACGGCCGGGTTTGGCATCGGACATCTGAGCCTGTCGGTGGAGGAGAACCGGAGCCTGGGCAATTACGTGTTCAGTGCCGCAGACGTGGGGAACTTCCTGGACGCGAACTTCTTCGGCGCACCGCTGGGTGCGTTCATGACCCAGCAGAGCGGACTCGAGGCGTTCACTCAGTTCGGAGCCTTTAGCCGACCGGCGTTGATCGCGGTCACTGTGCCGGTGATGATCGCTGCCGGCATCGCGACCTATTTCAACAGCAGGGCATCGGTGGCCCGGCAGAGTCCCGAGGCGGCGGCCAATCCGCAGACCGCGATCATGAACAAGCTCGCCCTCTATGTCTTCCCACTCGGTGTTGTAGCCGGCGGCCCGTTTCTGCCGCTGGCCATCATTCTCTATTGGTTCTCCAACAACATCTGGACATTCGGCCAGCAGCACTATGTGTTCGGCAAGATCGAGCAAGAAGAAGAGCAAGCAAAAAAGGAGGCGCTGGATCGCCGCGCCGCCAATGCGCCGGCGCCGGGAGCCAAGCCCAAGAAGAAGAAAGCGGCTACAGACCGCGATGCCGACTCGGGTGGGACCGCCCCTGAGAACGAATCGACTCCGGACGGTGCCGGGGAAACGGAGCCCAAGGCCGGCACCGTCTCACGGCCCGGGGCGGCGACTGGAGCGCAGCGGTCGACCAAATCTAATCCGCGGAACGCAGCCGCGAACCGCACCCCGAGACCCGGCGCTCGGCCGAAGAAACGGAAACGTTGACCCGCGGGCGACCGCGAACGAGGGAGAGGTGTTTGTATGACCAACGCAGAAACCGCCACCGCCGCCGACGCCGCGGAGCGCAGCGCCGACGTTGACCAAGCCAAGGACGATGCCAATGGTCCGGCCGCGGCCGGGCACGGAGGAGAAGAGAGGTTGGTCGCCGAGGGCGAAATCGCGGGCGACTACCTGGAGGAGTTGTTAGACCTGCTGGACTTCGACGGTGACATCGACCTCGACGTGGAGGGGGGCCGCGCCGTGGTGAGCATCGACGGTGGCGGGGACCTCACAAAGTTGGTCGGCCGAAAGGGCGAGGTGCTCGACGCGCTCCAGGAGTTGACCCGGCTGGCCGTGCACCAGAAGACGGGCGAACGCAGCCGGCTCATGCTCGACGTTGCCCAGTGGCGCAAGGGTCGCCGCGACGAGCTGTCGGCGCTGGGAGCCAAAGTGGCGCGCCGGGTGCTGGAGACCGGTGAGCGCGAGGAGTTGGCGCCGATGACGCCCTTCGAACGCAAGATCGTCCACGACGCGGTGGCGGCCGCGCGCGGCGTTCACAGCGAGAGCGAGGGCGTGGAACCGTCGCGCCGCGTTGTGGTTCTCACCGACTGACCCGGAGTTACAAGGGTGTAGTTCGCTGGGAGTGGCGTCGCAGCCGCGATGTTCGGAGGATGTTTCACGTGAAACACGCGAAGGTGCCGGTGCCTCCCGTCGCGGCCGAAGCGATCTTCGGCGACGCTGCCGACAGCGCATACCGATACGCGCAGATCCTGGCGGGAGCGGGTGTCGAAAGAGGACTCCTGGGACCGCGCGAAGTCAGTCGGGTATGGGACAGGCATGTGCTGAACAGCGCGGTGGTATCGGAACTGCTTACCGCGAACGAACGGGTCGCCGACATTGGCAGTGGGGCCGGACTGCCCGGCATACCGTTGGCGTTGGCGCGGCCGGACATCAGCGTGACGCTCATCGAGCCGCTGCTCCGGCGCAGCGACTTCCTTCGCGAGGTGATCGACGAACTCGGCCTTGAT
>DAOUYK010000291.1 GCA_030666145.1 Mycolicibacterium sp.
GAACGTCACCGTCGAAGGCGGACGGGTGTACAACCCGGGCTGGCACCTGGCGATCGACATGCGCAACATGCTGCTGGTCAGCGAATGTGTCGCCAAGGCCGCGCTGCAACGCACCGAGAGCCGCGGCGGCCACACTCGCGATGACCACCCGCAGATGGACGCAAATTGGCGCAACACGCTGCTGGTATGTCGCACGACCGAGGCTGCCACCGGCGACGCACTGGTTCCCGGTGTGGCGGTGACCCCCGAAAAGCAGAGCCAAATGCGGCCTGACCTGCTGGAGTGTTTCGAACTCTCCGAACTCGAGAAGTACTACACCGATGCCGAACTCACCGAGCACCCCGGACGGAAGGGTTGAAGATGGCAGGCTCCACCGGAAAATACAACGTGAATCTCCGGGTCTGGCGCGGCGACGTGAGCGGCGGCGGACTGGACGACTTCACCGTCGAGGTGAACGACGGTGAGGTAGTTCTGGACATCATCCACCGGCTGCAGGCCACCCAAACACCGGATCTGGCGGTGCGCTGGAACTGCAAGGCGGGCAAGTGCGGTTCCTGCTCCGCTGAGATCAACGGTAGGCCGCGGCTGATGTGTATGACCCGGATGTCGACCTTCGACCAGAACGAGACGGTGACCGTGACACCGCTGCGCACATTCCCGGTGATGCGCGATCTGGTGACCGACGTATCGTTCAACTACGAGAAGGCCAGAGAGATTCCGTCGTTCACACCACCCAAGGATCTCCAGCCCGGCGACTTCCGCATGCAGCAGGAGGATGTCAACCGGTCTCAGGAGTTCCGAAAATGCATCGAGTGCTTCCTGTGCCAGAACACCTGCCACGTGGTGCGTGACCATGAGGAAAACAAAACGGCGTTCGCCGGGCCGCGCTACCTGATGCGTCAGGCCGAACTAGACATGCACCCGCTCGACACCCTGGAACGACGCCCTGAGCAGGCACAGGAGGAAAACGGCCTAGGCTACTGCAACATCACCAAGTGTTGCACCGAGGTGTGCCCCGAGCACATCAAGATCACTGACAACGCCCTGATCCCGATGAAGGAACGCGCAGTCGACCGAAAGTACGACCCGATCGTCTGGCTGGGCAACAAGCTCTTCGGCAAGCGTTAGCGCCTTGAGTACGGAGCAACAGCTGCTAGAGGGAGCCGAACGCGGTGTCGTGAGTTCCTTCGCAACGACCGATAGCGCCGGCGTCGCAGGATCAATCGCCACCGCCGCAAGCGTGGGCGTCGCTGACAGCATTCTCACGCTGTTCTCCGTGGCCTGCCGCGGATGCGTTGCCTGCCTGGGCTGCATCGCCTGCACGAAGTGCCGGGCATGTGTGGGATGCGCTGGGTGCTCAGACTGCATCGGTTGCGTGGGTTGCGTGAACTGCTCAGGTCTTCGCAACGCAGTCGGCGTGCGCAACGTGCATGCCTGAAACCAGTTGTCAGGATCGAAGTAGATTTCGATTTCGCTGGTCCACGCGCTAGATTCGACGCCGGACCCGCCTCGATGAAAGGCTAGAATTATGCCGGCCATGTCGCCTTCAAGCGGACTGTTGCTCGACCCGAACAGATTCGACCCACAGAAGCTCGATCCAGAATCCCGGCGCCAGCTGCGCGCGCTGATCAAGTGGTTTGAGGAGCGTGGGAAGGAAAGGCTGCTTCGCGACGATCTGGAAGCCACATGGGTCACCGACTTCCTGGACTTCGTCAAGCAGGAGCGACTGTTCGCCACCTTCCTCACCCCGTCGGAATTCGCCCAAGGTGACGCCAACAAGCGCTGGGACACCTCTCGCAACGCCATCCTGAGCGAGATTCTCGGGTTCTACGGGCTGGCGTACTGGTACGCCGAGCAGGTCACCATCCTGGGCCTGGGTCCGATCTGGCAGAGCGACAACATAAAGGCCAAGGAGCGGGCCGCGGCGCAGCTCGAGGCGGGCGACGTTATGGCGTTCGCCCTATCCGAGCGAGAACACGGTGCCGATATCTACAACACCGACATGGTGCTGACCCCGGCAGCCGCCGACGATGACGACGGCGTCGTGTTTCGCGCGTCCGGCGAGAAGTACTACATCGGCAACGGCAATGTGGCGGGCATGGTGTCGGTGTTCTCTCGCCGCACCGACGTCGAGGGGAACGAGGGCGCGGAAAATTACGTGTGGTTCGTCGCCGACAGTGGCCACGAGAACTACGAGCTGCTCGGCAACGTGGTGCACGGCCAGATGTTCGTGAGCAATTTCAAGCTGAACGACTACCCGGTGCACGAAGAGGACATCCTCTGCACCGGTCCTGATGCGTTCTCGGCTGCACTGAACACCGTCAACGTCGGAAAGTTCAACCTGTGTAGCGGTTCGATCGGCATGTGCGAGCACGCGTTCTACGAAGCCATCACGCACGCGAACAATCGCATCCTCTACGGCAACCCCGTCACCAACTTTCCGCATGTTCGCGCCAGCTTCGTCGACGCCTACGCCAGGCTGATCGCGATGAAAGCGTTCAGTGACCGAGCGATCGACTACTTCCGCAGTGCCAGCCTCGAGGACCGGCGCTATCTGCTGTTCAATCCGGTCACCAAAGCCAAGGTTACCTCCGAAGGTGAGAAGGTGGTCACCCTGCTGTGGGACGTGCTGGCCGCCAAAGGCTTCGAGAAGAACACTTATTTCTGCGAGGCCGCACGCCTCATCGGGGCACTGCCGCGGCTAGAGGGCACCGTGCACGTCAATGTGGCGCAGATCCTGAAGTTCATGCCGAACTACATGTTCAACCCGACCGAATACCCGCAGATCGGCACCCGCAACGACCCGGCAGACGACGTGTTCTTCTGGTCGCAAGGCCCGGCCCGCGGCGCGTCGAAGGTGCAGTTCGCGGACTGGGCCGCTATTTATGACAAGAACTCCGACATCCCCAACGTAGCCCGCTTCTACGAACAGGTGCAGGCGCTCAAGGAACTACTGATCTCTGCGGCTCCCGACGCCGACCAGCAGGGCGACCTCGACTTCGTCCTCGTTATCGGGCATCTATTCACGCTGGTCGTGTATGGCCAGCTGATCCTCGAGCAGGCGGAGCTGACCAGCCTCGATCGCGATCTGGTGGACCAGATATTCGATATCCAGATTCGGGACTTCTCCGCATACGCGATCGCGTTGCACGGCAAACCGAGCTCCACGCCCGCACAGCAGGCGTGGGCGCTGTCGGCTGTACGCAAGCCGGTGGCGGACTCGGCGCGCTTCGACCGGGTCTGGGAGCAAGTGAAAAGCTACGACGGCGCTTACGAGATGCGGGCCTAATCCGGGTAGGTCGGCCTGCGGTTTCCGTTGTACTGCCGCGCTCGTCAGAGGCATGTGCAGCTGGGTTTCTCCCGCTGCTGTGCGCCTCAGGCGCCAAGCCTGCGGAAGGTGCTGCGGTGGAACACGATCGGCGGCACGTCCGGACGCACGGTGATGTCGCTGACCCGCAGAATCACGATCGTATGATCCCCCGCCGGAATCAACTGCTCGATAGCGCTTTCCAGCCACACGCTGGTCCCGTGGACGAACACCGCGCCCCGTTCGGTCGATGCCGTTTCCAGACCTGCGAACCTGTCGCCCGTCTTGGCGGCCAGAGCGCGCGCGGCGTCGTCATGTGACTCGCCGAGCACGCTGATGCCCAGGTAGGGAACGCCCTTGAGCCGGGGCCAGGTCGCCGACGTGTTCTGCACGCAGAACGAGACCAACGGCGGGTCAAGTGAAACCGGGACAAATGTGCTGGCTGCCAGGCCTATCCGAGTGTCCTCGATCTCCGCTGCGATCGCAATAACACCCGAGGGGAAGTGCCCGAAAGCCTCCCGAAGGGCCGAC